>JASFGH010000007.1:0-21793 GCA_050123865.1 Desulfobacterales bacterium
CTTAGCCCTTATCAATCATATCGTTCTAGTAGCGAATCACGAATAGCAAATAACACCGATAGGCGAAACGCTCAGAAGGGTCAAGAAAAAAATGCGAAGAAGCGGCGCTCACCGTCATCAGAATATCGTCAACCATTCCGAACTCGACCGATTTGCAGAGCAGCTCACAAAACAGCACATCATCGGCGTTGATCTGGAGGCAGACTCGATGTATCATTTTCGCGAGAAGGTCTGCTTGATCCAGATTGCCACCCGGCGCACCACGACCGTCATTGACCCCTTACAGATAAACAACCTGTCCATCCTTAAACCGGTTTTTAAACGGGCCGACATTTTAAAGGTCTTTCACGGGGCCGATTATGACATTCGTTCGCTGTATCGGGATTTCAAAATCAGCATTAACAACCTTTTTGATACTGAGCTGGCATGCCGCTTTTTGGGATTTAAAGAAACCGGATTGGAGGCTGTCCTAAAAAAGCGTTACAATGTGCGCCTCGATAAAAAATACCAGCGTAAAGATTGGTCAAAACGGCCGTTGCCACAGGAGATGATCGCCTATGCGGCTAAGGATGTGCGTTACCTGATTCCCCTTGCAAAAAGTCTGCATCAGGAGCTTAAAACCAAAGGGCGCCTGTCATGGGTTGAAGAGGAATGCCGTCATCTCAGCAAGGTCAGACCGGCCAACAACAATTCCGGGCCCCTGTTCGTCGGCTTTAAGGGTGCCGGCAAGCTGGACCCCAGGGGTCTGGCGGTTCTGGAAGAGCTGCTGCGAATGCGCCAAAAGATTGCGCAACAACAGGACAAGCCGCTTTTCAGAATCATCGGAAATAAATCCTTGCTCAAGCTGGCTGAAACACGCCCTTCGAATTTAAATAAGCTCAGAAAAACCGACATTCTGGGATCAAAACAAATCGACCGCTACGGTAAAAGCGTCGTCGCGGCCGTGACAAGGACGTTGCAAATCCCCACCAAAAATTTGCCCAGATACCCCCGTAAGACCGCCCCGATGGTTCCCTCAATTGTGGCCAAACGTGTAAAAGAGCTCCGTATCTGGCGGGATCAGATGGCACGCCAGCTAAAAGTAGATCCGGCCATCATTTGCACCAAAGCACTGATCAGCTCTATTGCGGTGCAGAAGCCAGCTATAATAGGAAGCCTGGCAAAGATAAAGGAGCTCAAAGCCTGGCAGATAAAGGAATTTGGCCGCGACATCATCAATATATTGAATACGGTCGGCTAGTGATGACGATCGAAGAAAAAATGACGATACCATCCGATGGTTATCAGCTTGAGGGCCTGTGGCATTCCGGCACCGGCGCCCGCGGCGTGATCATCACCCACCCCCATTCACTGTATGGCGGCACGATGCATAACCCGGTTGTGGAAGCCATTCAGGGGGCTTACCGGCAAAATGGCTATGCCACCCTGCGATTTAATTTCAGAGGCGTCGGCGGCAGTCAGGGGGACTATGACAACGGCAGCGGCGAGCAAAACGATGTGCACGCCGCCATCGCAGCTGTTCAAGCAAGGGGCGTCAGTGAGGTAGCGCTGGCCGGTTATTCCTTCGGTGCCTGGGTCAATGCCCGGCTTATTGCCAAGGATCCCATAGCCATTGCGTCCATGCTGATGGTCTCGCCTCCGGTGAGGTTCATCGAATTTGGAGATGTCAGCACCTTAAACAGCCTTAAGCTGGTGGTGACCGGCAGCCGGGATGACATCGCACCTGAAGAGCAAATCCGCGTTCTTTTGTCCAACTGGAACCCGGATGCCCACCTTGAAATCATCGACGGCTGTGACCACTTTTACGTCGGCTACCTCGACAAACTAAAGTCGATCCTGACATCTTTTTTGCAAAACCAGCAAGTTTAATAGCACATCCTTCCAACATTCCAGTTAGAGGCACTCTTTGCGCCTTTGCGTCCCGCGCCCGCCATTCGAGACCGCAAGGCGAGGCGGGCGGGTTTGCGTGAGGCCAATTTTCACCTTTCAGCCCCGGCTTCAAAATACCGCAGCAGCACTTTTTCCCGGCCGGTCAGGCCCTCATATTGTTCATCAGGGTATCCGATGGCAATCACGCTGCAGACGGTTTCTTCGGCCGGAATCCGAATAAACTGTTGCAGGGCAGCATCATTATTCATCGCGCTGACGGCAAAACCAATCAGGCATGTGCCCAGCCCCATGCTGTGGGCGGCCAGCAATATATTCTGGGTGGCCAGCAGGGCATCCTCCATCGGGCAGCTGCCGCCGGGTTTGGTCCCCACAATGATAACCGCCGGAGCGCCGTGAAACAGAAGATCGCGACCCGTTAGCTCCCATTCTTTTAAGCCGTCTTTGACCGACTGGTAATACTCGCGGTAATAATGGTCCAGGGCGGGCTTGCCGATCAGTTTCAGCCCTTTGCGCAGCAGGCGTTTTTCGGCCTGCCGGTTTAGTTTTTTAAAAAAAAAACTAAGGCGCTGGCCGAACTCGTTCACTGCGGCCCGATCGGGTAAAATTGTAAAAGTCCAGTTCTGACAGTTGGTGCCCGAGGGTGCCGTGGTCCCAATCTTGACCAGATCTGCCAGGACGGATCGATCGACTTCCTGACCGGTATAGTTGCGGCACGAGCGCCGCGAGGCCATCAACCGAACCAGGCGGGCCGTATCAAAATCGCCGTGGGGCAACCAGCGATTTTGCAGGCTAAAATTGTCAAAGCTCAGGCTATGCGGGTCGATAGCACCCACTCTGACTGCATCAACCGGGCAAACGGCCACGCAATGGCCGCAATGCAGCGAACGATCACCGCTTACTCGGGCCTTACCATCCTGCATGCTGATTGTATCAGATGGGCACACTTTCACGCATAATTCGCAGCCGATGCATTTTTGCGCATCGATAATCGTCGTCACTGTTCTGTCGATCATAGGAGCCTCTGAGAATTTACATTTCAATTTTACCGGTGCGTGCTGCCACCCAGAGCCACAGTCCGGGGGGGTCAATATTCGCCTCCGGATCCACAACGGCATGAATGACAGCCGCTTTACCTGAATTCACTGCGCGTTCGAGCGCCGGCAGAATCTCCGAGCCCTTTTGGACATATTCCCCATGACACCCCATCGCCTCAGCGACCTGATCATATCTGACCGGTGCATGATCATGGCCGAACCATTCGGCTTTACGCCCGAAGGCCCGGCGTTGAGCAGATTTTTCCATGCCGTAGGCGCCATCCACCGCAACGATGATGATGACCGGCAACTGGTGCCGAACGGCCGTTTCCAGCTCCTGCAGGTTAAACCCAAATGCACTGTCGCCGGTTACGCAGTATACGGTTTTATCCGGCCGGGCCAGCTTGGCACCGATGGCATATGGCAGGCCGGTGCCCAGATGACCGTAGTTCATCGAATACACGACCGCCCGTTGCGTCCTGGCCACATGATAATGAATGCTCCACAGCGTCGTATTGCCCCCATCCATGACCATAACAGCATCACCGGGAAAAAAATCATTGCACACTTTTAAAATCTGACCGGTGAGCATAGGCGAGCGTTCCATATCAGCCACCGCATCATCAAGTTCCTGTTGCCAGCCATCCTGCACGGTGCGCAACTCGTCAATTTTAGGGTGCAGTTTGCGCTTTTGCGTGCGGCTTTTTACCACTTCCATGAGCTGAGTTAAAACAACCGCGGCATCACCCACCAAAGGCACATCGACCGGCCGGTTCAAACCCATATGCGTCGGCTCGGTATCGATTTGAATCAGCTGTTGTTGGCCTGCATCACCAAACATGGGCGGTTGACCCCACATATTCAGCTCCCCGAGGCGGGTGCCGACTGCCAGAACCACATCCGCCTCGCTGTTGGCCATGATTCTGGACAGGCACGTCGGGTGAAAAACCTGAGAATGCTCATCAGACACGATGCCGCGCGCCCGGATGGTATAGGTCACCGCAGCGCCCAGGTATTCAGCCATTTCCTGTACCATTTCACCGGCACCGGCACGCTCGGCGCCGTTGCCGCAATGGATATTGATAAAATCGGCCGCTGTCAGCAACTCGGCTGCCTGCGCTAAGGCAGCCGGGTCTGCCGGCAGGTTTGCTGTAACGCGATACTTTTCCGGAGCCCAGATCTGAGCAGCAGAAGCCTCATTACGTTCGTTTAAGATATCTTCCGGGATTAAGATGTGTGCCGGGCCCGGCCGGCCGGTGGTGGCCACCCGGAAGGCATGGCGCACCATTCCCGGAATTCGGTGCCAGTGGTCTACCTTACCACTCCATTTCACCGCAGGCTTAAAGATATCCAGATGGCGGCTGACCTGCATGCCCCCCTGATGAACATATGAGTCCGAAATGTCACTGCGCCGGGTGGTGGTTATGGCCACCACCGGGCTACCTTCGGCCTCAGCGCACATCAGACCGGCAATTAAATTGGCAGCCCCCGGGCCGGCACAGGCCATCACCACAGCAGGGTCGCCGGTACAGCGCGTGTAGGCATCACAGGCGTGCGCGGCAGCAGCTTCATGACGCGGAACGATCAGCTGGATGCCGAGCTCATTGCCCAGACGCTCGAGGGCCTCTAGCACCATCATGTAGGTGCCGTCTGTAATGGCATGAACATACAGAATACCTTCAGCGTGCAGGCATCTAACCAAAAGTTCCCCACCGGTTATCTTTGCCATACCATCCTCCTCAATCAGATCTGTTGATTAGAAGTGGTTTCAAAAGCCGTAAACCAACCGATAACGAAATTTGATCTTTGATCAAATTTCCATGAGTTGGCCGCCGGTTATATTAATCGCCTGACCGGTGATATAGGCCGATTGATCAGAGACCAGAAAAACAACCAGATCGGCGACCTCCTCAGGGGTTCCCAGGCGGCCCATGGGAATTGATTGTATCATCTCAGCCTGTCGCTCCTCGACCGTCGAATCCAGGATATCGGCTTCCAGTTCGAACCGCCAGTCGGTGAAATCGGTTTGAATCGCACCCGGGCAGATCGCATTGACGCGGATGCCGGCACCGACCAGTTCTTTGGCCATGACCCGGGTGAGCATGACGACGCCCGCTTTGGCGACCGCATAAGCACCGTTAAACAAAGGCGCGACTTTGGCGGCCCTGGAAGCGACATTGACAATGCAGCCGCCTGCCGTCATCAAGGGGACCAGCGCTTTGGAAACCCGAAAGACGCCATGCAGGTTAATGTCGATGGTTTTGAGCCACGCAGCCTCGTCATAGTTATGGATGGCATTGGGCACGCCGAAAACAGCACCGGCGTTGTTGCAGAGGATATGGATCTGCCCAAATTGCTGTTGCACCTTATCCGCCAGTTGCGCAACGGAGTCGCCGGCGGTTACATCCAGCTCGAGCGCAAGCGCTTTGATCTTAAACGTTTTGGCCAGATCCGCGGCCAGTGCGGCAATTTGATCCATACTGGCGCTTGCAGGCGTGTCCTGGCGCGTCTCTTTGCCGATCAGATCGGCTAAAATGACATTGGCCCCGCCGGCGGACAGTTTGCGGGCGATGCCGTATCCGATCCCCGATTTTTTCCCGGCTCCGGTCACCAGTGCTGTCTTGCGATTGAGATCAACAGTCATAGTCCCATCCTCGATCATTGATGTTGGATTAAATCGAATGGTGCGATAATCGCGATGCCATCGCGAGAAGTCAACAAAAAATTGACAGGGATTTGCGATGGTCTTAATTTTTGGATAATCCATCTTGCTTCAGTTAGCGGTGCCGGGATTTTTGGGGCCCATTTCCCAATATCCCCGTTAAATAAATCGTGTTTTCAGCTTAATTTAAGGAGGTCCCATGAAATCAATACCTCAAATCATTGAAGAGCAAGTGCATCGCTGGCAACTGACCCGCAAAAAAGAGGCGCCGGAAAAAGAAGGAGTATCCATTGTCACGCTGTCCAGGGAACCCGGCAGCGGGGGGCGCATCATAGCGGGCCGCCTGGCCGAAAAACTCGGCATCGATATTTTCCATCAGGAAGTCATCCATCAAATTGCCAAAAGCGCAGACGTCAGCGAAACGGTGCTTGAAACCCTTGATGAGCGCGGCCTGAATACGCTGGAACACTGGATTTCATCTCTGGTCCATGAGCGCCACCTTTGGCCGGACCGCTACATGCAGCATCTAATGAAAGTTATCGGCACCATCGGAAATCACGGCCGAGCGGTAATTGTGGGCAGAGGCGCAAACTTTATTTTGCCGCCTGAAAAAAGGTTTGCCGTGCGCATCGTGGCCCCGCAGGCATGGCGTATTGAAAATGTCTCCCGTGAATTCGACCTTTCACCGGATGAGGCCAAGAGGCGGGTTTTGAAAACCGAATCGGATCGGCGGGCGTTTATTCGAAAATATTTTAATGCCGATATTGCCGATCCCACGAATTATGATCTGGTTATCAACACGGCCACACTGAACCTGGATGATGCCGCCAACGTGATATCCGCCGCCCTGGGCATGGTGGAATGTGTTCTGGTGGAATAGCGGGTTCAAAAAACCGGAGACGTGAATCTTGTATAATCAATCAACGTGCAGCTTTCTGAGATAGCCTGTGCTGAATTTTTTCACTGCGCAGCTCCCGCAGCGCGTCATGGGCTACCCAGCGGGCTGCGCTGGATTCCAGACGCTGGATTTCCTTGGCCGCTGCAATTGCTTTGCGGTTCAGCGCCAGATTACGTTTACCGATCTGACGCAGGGCCCAGTTTACCGCTTTTTTGACAAAATTGCGATCATCGGTGGCCCCTTTTTTTATCTGCTTTAAAAAGGGCTCAAACTGTCGATCGGCTGCCTCTTTATCGTGCACGGCCAAAACCGCCATGAGCACATATCCGGCCCGCTTGACAAATTCTTCCGGCCGCTGCGACCAGGCCATCGCCTTTTGCCGCGCAAAAGCCGTTTTGCTGAACAATCGATTGCAGCACTGATCACACAAATCCCAAGAATCAAAATCTTTAACCCGGCGCTCCAACTGTGCTTCCGTCAGTTGCTGCGGGTCTTCGATCATGCAAGCCAGGATGCGGGCCTCATGGACGGCGCTCGACCACAGCTGCCCGGCCAGTTTGCGATTGGTGCCGATTTTTTTGGCCAGGCTCTGAAGTTTGGGAATCGAAATCCCCAGGGCCCGGTCGGACTTAATGCCGTATCTCGCCATGCCGGCCGCCGATTCCGGATCACTCATCGTTTTCAATTCCGCAATGACATCATTCAGTCGCATAGCTCCTCGTTGACCGGTTGAGCCCGTTTCCGGTTAGGCTGTAAAATAAAAGATTTTCGCATTTATAGCGGTTGTCATAAATATGTTCCGTTTGCCATAATTTTTAACAAGCGCCATGGTGGTTTGTAACGGCTTGAAATTATTTCTTAACCTGTCAACCGCTATGTTGTTGTTACTTAAAAAAATCTAGACTTTTACCGAACAATGTGCCATATTTTAAGACATGCCACGGCCTTTACTCATTGCCAATCGGTAAAACGCCACAAAAACACCGCAACCCTGGCCAGACAAACAAGATGAGCAATTGCGCGAAACTTTTTTGCAAAAGGTCATATTGTTTTCTGAAAGACGATATGTTGATCGGGCAATCGCTCCTAAAACAGTTGGTGGAGCTTTTGCTCCAGTTGATCGAACTCCTCGCCTTTGAAGCAGTACTGCAACTCATTGAATCGTTTGCGGAAATCCATCACTTCTTTTTTAACATTCTTGTTGTTCAGGATAACGTCCGCCATCAACTGGGCCAGCCCGGCAAAATCCGCGGCTGCCATGCCAAAGCGCGTCATTTCCTGCACCCCGGTGCGCAAGGATCCGGCGGCCGAAAAACTTTCCTCATCCGGAGCCGCCTGGTAATTGCAAATGATATGATTTTCTTCCAGCCGGCGGGCGATTTCAGGTCCGCGGGTATAGCCGACGTTGATAATCACCTGGTGGGTTTCGGTATAGGAAATCGCAGGATCACCGGCAATATCAAGCCCGCATTCTTTTAAGGCCGTGGCAAAGGCCTTGGCGTTGGCGATGACATTTTTCTGATATTCTTCTTTAAAGGCGTTCATCTCAAAGGCGGCCAGCAGCAGGCCCAGCAGGGTGCCCAGGTGGTGGTTGCTGGTGCTGCCGGGAAACGCCCGCCGCTGAATGGCTTCCCAGAACTCATAGTGCACATCCTCTTCGGTATAATTAACGGCCACGATGCCGCGCTGGGTGCCGTAAAATGTTTTGTGGGTCGAGCCGGTGACAATATCGGCGCCTGCCTCAAAGGGTTGCTGGAAATAAGGGCCCACCAACCCCAGCACATGCGCCATGTCGTACATCAGCATACAATCCAGCCCGAGCGCATCGATGATGGCGCGCATCTCCTCTACCGGCTCTTTGTGAATGATCATGCTTTTACCCAGGATCATCAGCTCCGGGCGGTGTTCGGCAATCAATTCCCGGGCGGCTTCCACATCGATCTTGTACGGGTTGTCTCCCAGGACCGGAAAGTTGACCACCGCCGGCTTTTCCCATTTGGGATCCCGCATCACAAAATCCCGCAGCGCTCCCATGGGCTGGGCGCTCAGATGCCCGCCTTTGATGATATGATTGTTCATCACCTTGCGGATGCGGCGTTGCTCACTCTTGCGGTCGGCGCGGTTGACAAAATCCACCAGGGCACTAAATACGGCCATATTGGCCATCTGCCCGGATATGACCCGGGTTTCCACTTCACTGCACCCTAAAAAGCGCTGAAACTCGCAGGTCAAAAGGTTTTCAACCTCGGCAATAAAATCGGTGCCCTGATAATAAAACACGTCGGCTTCCTTGAAGGCCTTAACCTGTTTGTGCTCGGCATAACGGCCGGCCGGGTCCGTGATGGAAAGCATGTGCGCCAGAGGGGAGGCGGTCTGCTCGGACGGAATCAAATTGACACATTGCTGCTGGCGCCAGGTGTGATTGTCGATGGCTTTGGTAATCAGTGTTTTGGCATTGTTCGCCATTTCCACGGCCGCACAGACCTCTTGGCGATCGGTGCGTAGCTGGTCATAATAAATCGGCCAGCAATGCGGCGGTGCTTCCGCCCGCAAATGATAGGGAACGATGACCGCACGGATACGTTTGCCCCGGATATCGATATCGACTTGATCGCCTTCGACCAGATCGCTGTCCAGCAGCGCCAGACCGATGGCGCGCCGGCCTTTATCCTCACTTTGACGGGTGGACAGCCCGATCCCTTCACTTTGCCAGAGCGGTACCATGGTCCCGCTGGTCACGTAACCTACGTGCCGGTCGTCGCGAAACACTTTGGCATCGGCCCGGGCAACGCCTTTGTCGATCAGCGCAATGGGTTGGATGATGCGCGGCAGATCGGCCATCAACGAATAATCCCGATCAACAATACATTTGAAAGCTTCATATTGTTTGGTCAGCGCGGCGCGGCCGATAAAGTGGCCTTTCAGCGTCGAAAGACTGACGCTAAAACGGGCCAGCATGCTGGCAAAGGCGTGTATTTCCTTGCCCTCTGGGTCCAGCCCCAGCTCATGGCCGTAAAGCGGTAATACGGCCTCCAGCCGCAGGGTATCTCGGGCGCCCAGGCCGATGGGTTTTGCGCCTTTGTCCAGAAGCGCCTGCCAGATCAGCGCCACATCCGCACGTGCAATAAAAAGCTCAAAACAAATCGGCTCTCCGGTGTAGCCGGTGCGCGAAATCAGCACCTGGCTGCCGTTGATTTGCGCTGTGCTCAGGCAGTTGCGCATCGGTTCGGGCAAGCGACCGCCTGAAATCAACTTTTGCATGATGTCTTTGGCCGTTGGCCCCTGGAGGCTGAGCATGGCCATCTCTGCGGTCTGATCGATGAGCTTGACTTCGCCGAAGTTAGAACGGATCTTTTCCAGATGGGCAAAATCCTTTTCGCGGTTGGCGGCATTGACCACTAAAATGTATTCATCGGGAACAAAGCGGTACAAATAGGCATCATCGATAACGCCACCGTGTTCATTGGGAATCATCGTGTATTGGCCTTCTTCTTCCTCCAGAGCAGCGGCATTGTTAGAAAGCACGTGCTGCAAAAAATCCAGTGCATCTTTGCCCCGAACAATAAAACGGCCCATATGTGAAATATCAAAAAGGCCGGCTGCCTTACGGGTGATCAAATGCTCCTGAACGATACCGGTTTCATAGTGTAAGGGCATTTCCCACCCGCCAAATTCAACCATGTTGGCGCCCAATCGGACATGCTGTTTGTTTAACGCGGTTTTGTTTAATTTTTCCATGGCTGCTAATCCTTTTCAGACAGGAGTTGAAAATTCTGTTGCGCTTTTATGGCAGAAAATAATAGATAAAAGCATTCCGAGTGTCAAACGGATATCGCTGAATTGATGGGATATCTTCATCCCTGAATTTGCAAAGGTGTCAACATGGACGCAAAAAAGAGCGGGGCACGGGAATCCCTGCACGTCATGTTTCGAACAGGCGGTCGCAGTGTCGGATGGTGGCAACTCTGTGCCAATCTGACCGGGGCCATAACCGTCACATCCTATTTTGTTTTTTTCGACCAGGTGTTTCCGGATGTGCAAATCCAAAATACGTTTTATGTCGTCGGCATCATGTTTGTTTTTCTAGCCGCCATCGCCATGTTTATTTTTTATTTCTGGCAAAAGGACCTGAATTACTTTTTGCGGATGACGGCACAGAAAACCGAAATTGAGCCTGAACTGCAAAAAAAGGCCCAACGTAAAATACTCGACCTGCCGTTCATGTCGGCAATGGTGAGTTTTCTTACCTGGTTTCTGGCTGCCATCACCATGACAACTTACAGCATCGTTGCCGATACCAGCGGTGCCGAACCGCTTGCGGTTGATCTGATCCAAGGGCTCAGAGTTTTTATCGGCTGCATTATCGGTGGTATTATCACAGGAGCAATTATCTTTTTCACCACCGAAGCCAAATGCCGCCA
The DNA here is from genome assembly GCA_050123865.1 of Desulfobacterales bacterium. Lineage (GTDB taxonomy): Bacteria > Desulfobacterota > Desulfobacteria > Desulfobacterales > JAHEIW01 > JAHEIW01. The sequence goes on from JASFGH010000007.1 coordinate 10,906, forward strand.
GATCTGGCCGGAGTTTTTTCCCGAAGGCGGACTGGCCCGCACCCCGGGGGTGTTTCGCCTGAAATTGCGCACCCGTATGCTTGCCATCTTTTTACTGGCCGGCATTTTGCCGCTGATCCTGATGGCTGTCTTATCGTACAATAAGGCCAGCATGATGCTGGAGATGGATCCCGGACAGGTCATCCAGAGCCTGTTGTACTTAACGGCCTTTTTGTTAATCGTCACCCTGGTGGTGGCCGTCATCCTGTCGCGTTCATTTGCAACCGGCATCATCGATCCGATTAGCCGAATGCAAGCCGCCATGGCGCAGGTTGAAAAAGGGGATCTGACGGCAACTGTGACCGTCAATAGCAACGATGAACTGGGCGCGCTGGGCGAAAATTTCAATCAGATGACCGAGGGACTAAAGGATCGCTATCGTCTGCGCCAATCACTGGATCTGGCCAAAGAAGTGCAGCAAAACTTGTTGCCGGCTAAAAACCCCCATTTTCCCGGTCTGGATATCGCCGGCAAAAGCATCTATTGTGACGAAACCGGCGGCGATTATTTTGACTTTTTCGATAGCGCCGGTAATAATAGGTACGGCATCGTTATCGGTGACGTATCCGACCATGGCATTCCCTCCGCCCTTTTGATGGCGTCGGCCCGTGCTTTTTTACGGCAGCGCACAGCTCTGTCCGGCAGCATTGCCGACATCGTCAGCGACGTTAACCGCCAGTTGACCCAGGACGTTGACGATACCGGCCGGTTCATTACCCTGTTTTATCTTCAAATCGATATGGATAACCGCCGCCTGAGCTGGGTGCGGGCCGGGCACGAACCTGCGCTGTTGTTTGATGCCGCCAGCGATCGCTTTGAAGAGCTGGCGGGCGAAGGCATTGCTCTGGGTGTGGACGGCCGCTGGCAGTATGCTGAAAGCCAGCACGATGATCTGGATGATGGGCAGATTATTTTATTGAGCACCGACGGTATCTGGGAGGCCCGCAATCCGCAGGATCAAATGTTCGGCCGGCAGGCCGTTTCTGATATCATACGCCAATATGCGCAAACCAGCGCAGCCAAGATCCAGGATGCGATTCTGACCGAACTAGACCGCTTTCAACAGGGGATCGCAGCCGCCGATGACATAACCCTGGTTGTCATTAAAATATCTGGCAGCAGTTAGATTGAGGCCACCTGATTGCAGTTACCGTCTCGCTACCCGTAACCAGTTACACAGAGGACAGAGGCCAGAAGACAGAGGTCAGAGGTCAGAAAACAGAAGATTGAGATCAGTGTCAGAAGTAGGGGCGGGGTTTATCCCCGCCCGATCGACCACGCAACGCGTAACGCGCAACACGAAAACAAGGAGAAATAATAATGGCAACAACAACGGTTCGCTGGGTAAATGAAAGAAACTTTGTAGGGGTGGACGCTACCGGCCATTCGGTGGTTTTATCGGGCCAGAAAAACGGGATCGGCGTTAGCCCTTCACAGATGCTGCTGGTGGCTCTGGCGGCCTGCTCATCAGTCGATGTTGTTGAAATCTTAGAAAAAAAACGTAAAAAGCTCACCCTGCTCGAAGTCACCACCAGCGGTGAGCAGGACCCGGATCCCCCCTGGACCTATCGCAAGATCCATGTCAAATACCGCCTGGGGGGAGATAATTTGACCGCCAAAGCCGTTGAGCAGGCGATCGGCCTTTCCCAGGACAAATACTGTTCGGTAGCTGCCACCATCAGGGGCGTGGCCCAGATCACCACCGAATATGAAATTGTCGGAACTGAATCCGCCTGAAAGCATCCAACCCTGGCGGCTCTAAGGGCGCCGACAGGTATTGAAAATGAAAGTGACGGCGAATTAAATCGGATACCCCCACAACGCATCTCCAGTGGCCACCATAGCCTAACCGCTTAAAATCTAAAATAAATATTGACACAGGACCGCTTAATCAATAAAATTTCACATAATTGGACTTTACTCATACCCATCAAGGAGTAACAGCATGCTGGATTCGGATCCACAGTTAGGCAAATACGGTATTACCGCCCGCCTGTTTAAACTGATCAATGACATGCCCAAGGACAAAAAATTGATCCTTTTAAAGCAACTAATCGGTGATGAGGTGACCTCGCAGTTGTGTAAATTGGTCGTGGAGATGTCAGAAGATCAGCAGATCATTTTGCTCGAGCAACTGGAAACCATGCCCACGATTGAGATGCCCGAAACAACGGTCAGCCTGGAGGGAACCGAGTCTTCAATGCGGGAAAATCCCCGCAAACCCTGTCTGATTAAAGCCAAATACCGCGTCCAGAACAAAGACTATAAAAGCTACATTCTGGATATCAGCATCGGCGGTGTATTTATCGAAACCGCCGAGACATTTACCATCGGCCAAAAAATTGGCCTGAATTTCGTGCTGCCCAACTACCCCACGCCGTTCAAATTCATTGGAACGATTTCGTGGGGCAGTCCACGCGGGTTCGGCGTTAAATTTGATAGTATGCCCGGGCCCCAGGAGGAAATTTTAAAATCTTTCATCGAGCAGGAAAAATAAGCAGTATCAGCGCCCGGTCCAATTGACAGCAAATTTGACCATCGTTATATTACTCTGAGGAAAAACCGCAACCCGCCCATAAGCGGAAGCGTTCGGGCTCATCGCGCATCAGCTGTCACCGCTCGCTTCGAAAAGAGGTGAATCATGAAACACATGATCGTCATCAGTCTTGTGCTGGGAATCCTGCTGTGGGTTCCAGTCTCAAATGCGGATGTTTATACCTGGACCGATGAAAACGGTGTTAAACATTTCGGCACACAGCCGCCCGAAAATGCCACCGACGCCCGCGTCGTATTCAAAGAAGAGCCATACAATGCAGCTGCCGATCAAAAACGCACCGAAGCCCAAGAGAAAGAGGTCACCGAACTTATTCGGGTACTTGAAAAAGAAGAGGCGGAGCAGGCAGCCGAAGCCAAACAAAAAGCTGCCGAAGCTGAAAAAAACCGAAAGCCCACACAGCAGGAGCGCATCGCCGCTGAAAATCGACGGCTTAATAAAAAGATTGCCGACCTAGAAGCCAAACCGCTGGAATTTTACGGTTCGCAAAAAAACAAGCGGGTCCGAATCGGGTATTATCGCTATCGACTCGAAACCCTGATGCGCGATCCGGAAAAATACTTTAACGAGCCAACCAGTTTTGAAGGCAACGTCAAATATAAGTGATCCGGGCCCGGCTCCGGAAAGCCGGATTCAGATCTATATTAGACTGCTTTCTGCATCACTTCCTCCCCCACCGGCCTGTTTTGCAATCTGAATGTTCATATTGAAAACGGTTTGTTGCGTCATATAACGCCCTGACGCCAGCTGGCGCCATACGCCCAAATAATCCTAAAGTTTAGGATCATTTCTGCCGATATGAGATCTCGTAGCATATATTGCACCGCATCAAGGTGCCTCAATTGCGTTCACCTTCAATTGAGATATTCCCGATCACTTTGGATTTAAGGAGGCCAGTTTGATGAAAACCAAAGTTTTTTTTTCCAGTGTTGTCATTTGGCTTATGTGTCTGTCTTTATTGATCCCCGCAGCCGGTGCCCAACAAACGGACAAACTCGACGTTGTGGCGGCCGCCATCTGTGAGCGGGTCGAAGATCGTGAAGCTGTTAATGTCGGAACCCGCTTTGCCAATTCAACAGCCCGGCTGTACTGCTTTACCAAAATTGTAGGTGCCGAATCCCCTACCGAAGTCGTGCATGTCTGGAGTTACGGCGATGTCGAACGCGCTCGGGTATCTCTATCCATAAACGCGAAAAGCTGGCGTACCTATAGTTCAAAAGCCATTCAGGCCCATGAAATCGGAAAGTGGCGCGTGGATGTGCTGGACACATCGGGCAACCTGCTTGAAACAATCGATTTTGAAATTACCCAGTAAGCAACCCGCAGGTACTAAACAGTTGTGTTTTAAACGAAAGCAACGCCCCGGGGCGTTGCTTTCATCCAGCGCGCCAATCACCGTATGTGTCTGTAACAGATTACAAATTGAATTAGCGCAGATTTGAGGGCTGCGAAAAATTGATATTGAACCCGTTTTTTGGTAAGCTGATAACATACATATCAACTCCGAAAACTGCTGTCCGACAACCACGTGCACAATTAACCGACCCGTTGCCCTCATCATTTGCCAGAGACATCTATGGTGGTTGTCAAAAACGTTAAAAACTTATAACGTTTTTTTAGTCATTTATTCCGATATTTGGACTTCGGCCCATTTTCATCCAAAGCGGTATAAACGAAAATGGAGGATTTTATGACTTTTGCCAATATGTTGAACATTACCAGCAGCCCGGCACTATCCATATTAATATGGATTGTCCTGTTTCTGCTGGCGCTGTATTTTGCACGGCGGCCGTTTCACCAGGCGATCATGTCGTTTAGCAAGATTATACGCAATGCCTTGCGCCTGAGCGCCGCTTCGGTGCTGTCGGCGGAAAAGCGCTTGGTGCGGCGCAACCGGGAAATTCTAATGGCAGCCGGCCTGGAAAATGCCGAAAGAAAAGTTGAGCGCGAATTCGATCGCATCGCCGCTGCCGTAACCCGGGATCTTGAGAGTTATCCCAACGTTCACCGTCAGTTATCGGAGGTCATCGTCAAGCTGGATGAAGACTACACCAGCAGCGCCGATGTGCCGCCGTCACTGCCAAACTGGATGCCGATTATCGAGTCCATTGCCAAAATCGAACACAGCGGCGACTCGATGGTGGCCAATATGCTGGCAGAGATCAACCGCTCGCTAACCGAACAGAACAAAAAGGCCATCGAGGACTATCGCAATTCCAGCGCCGCGCGCCATGGCATTTTAAATAAGATGATGCCGTTCTGGCGCAAAGTGCAAAGATCTTTGGACAAAATCGCCAGTTCCATCGACAACATTAAAAAGCGCGCCAAAACAGTTGATCGAAGCATGAGCGAATACGAGAAAATTCGCGCCGGCTCCGACGAGGCAGCGCGCGCTTTATCGACCTCGGCGTTGACGCAGTTTGCCATTGCCGGACTGGTGCTGCTGATTGCCATCGGGGGCGCCATCATCAATTTTAACCTGATTGCCCTGCCCATGTCGGAAATGGTGGGCGGCGCCAGTTACATCGGCCCCTTTAAAACCTCCGATGTGGCCGGCCTGGTGATTATTCTGGTGGAATTGACCATGGGCCTGTTCCTGATGGAATCGTTGCGGATTACCCGGCTGTTTCCGATCATCGGCGCCATGGACGATAAAATGCGCCACCGCATGATCATCATCACCTTTACCCTGCTGGCAATCCTGGCCGGGGTGGAATCCGCATTGGCGTTCATGCGGGACCGCATCGCACACGACATGGAGGTGCTGCGCCAGACCCTTGCCGGTGCCGAACAAATGGGCCTGCCCCCCAGCATTATTCCCACAGTCGGTCAGATGGTCTTAGGCTTTATCCTGCCCTTTGCGCTGGCCTTTGTGGCCATTCCCCTTGAAATGTTTGTGGCCTCTTCACGCATCGTGCTGGGCGCTGGGGCGGCCTGGCTGCTTAGGATAATCGCCTTTTTGCTTCGGCTGCTGGGCAACATCGGCTTTTATCTGGGCAGGTTCATCGTCAATGTATATGACCTGGCTATTTTTCCGGCTATCTGGCTGGAGGGCATCATAATGGCAACCAGAGGCAAGAAAGTCGATTTGCCCGAAGCCGAGGTCCCCGAAGAGTCAAAACTGGTCGAAGAGGCCGTCGATAGCTACGACGAAACGATTCAGATAAAGGAGCAGCAGGAATGAAAAAACTATTTTCGATAGCGCTCGTTGTTTGCATTCTAATGGCGGGCTGCACCGACACCAAAAGCCGCTCCACCGGGGTCTATATGCTATTGGACACCTCCGGCACCTATGCCGTGGAGCTGAAAAAGGCCCAGAAAATCCTCAACTACCTGCTGGGTATACTGGCGCCCGGTGACACCCTGGCGGTGGCGCGCATCGATACCGGAAGTTTCAGTGAAAAGGATATTATCTCAAAAGTCACTTTTGATGAGCGGCCGTCGGTGGCCAACAACCAGAAACGGGCCTTTATGCAACAGGTGGAAACCTTTGTGACAAAGGTCAAAGGCAGCCCTTACACCGATATTTCAGGCGGTATTTTGCAGGCCATTGAATACCTCAACGAGGCCGAATCCGGCAAGAAATACATTCTCATTTTTTCAGACCTGAAAGAGGAGCTGGCCAAGGGGTATAAGCGCGACATTCCCTTCCAGCTACCGGATTATAACGTCATTGCCCTGAACGTCACCAAGCTGCGCGGAGACAATATCGACCCTAAAGAATACATGGCGCGCGTGGGAGATTGGCGTAGCAAGGTGGAAAAGGGCGGCGGCGAGTGGGGCATGATCAACGACCTGGAGCGCCTGGATAATATCTTCGCCAACTAAGCCTGACAGGAAAAATTTAAAACAATCTGCTATGGGTCAAATGGGGTCACTTCAGGTGACCCCATTTTTTATGACCTGAACCTATCCTCATGGCCTCTGCGCTTAACATCTTGACATTCCTAACGGGCGGGAATTAATATCGACGCTGTCCATCATCTATAATATTACCCCAAAAACAGCATATCGGCCTTAAGTAGTGGAACCGAAAGCTTTCAAAAAACAGTCCGCGAATCGGCGCTTAGCGGGATATTCGCTTGCGTCACTGCTGGTTATTGCCGCGATTCTGACGTTTTCCGATTGTGCCGGTGATGGGCTCACAAAGGGTGCGCCTTTGAAGGTTGTCGGAGAACCGCAGCGGGTGGGCAAACTGGAAAATCCAAAGCTCAAGGAAGTCAGCGGTTTGGCCGCATCCAGCCTTTACCCGGGCCTGCTGTGGGCCATCAACGACGGCGGGGACAAACCGCTGCTGTACGCCGTCGGCAGCGACGGTGCCGATCTGGGCACTTTCCGGGTAGAGGGAGCCTCCAACTACGACTGGGAGGCGCTGGCATCATTCCGGCTGCAGGATGGCGCCTATCTTTTGATTGCGGATGTCGGCGACAACTGGGAACAGCGCCAGACCGTTACCCTTTACGTGGTCAAGGAACCGGCCATTACCGCAGCCGGGTTGGGCGGTGACACCGCGGTACCGATCGCCTGGCAAATTGACTTTACCTATGAGGATGGCCCACAGGATTGCGAGGCAGCAGCCGTCGATCCGGTCACACAAAGCGTCCTGTTGCTCACCAAGCGCGGGGTGTCACCCATGCTGTATGAAATGCCTCTGCAGCCTGCTGCTGCAGCGGCACCGCTTGCGGCACGCCGCCTGGCGAGTGTGCCGCATTTTAACTGGCCGACCGACATGGACCTGTCGCCCGATGGCCTGGCTGCGGTCGTGCTGACCTACAACCACGCTTATCTGTTCCGGCGCAAGCCCGGGGACGAATGGCCCGAGGCCTTCCTGAAAAAGCCCCGGCGCCTGCGCTTTGAAACATTGATGCAGCAGGAAGCCGCCTGTTTCGGATTTTATGGAAAAACCGTCTGGGTGACATCCGAACGGCGGCCAGCACCGCTGGTGCGGATTGAACTTGATGACTAATGGAAATTATGAATAGCCTTACGCAAAGGCGCAAAGAATAAACTAAGCTGGAATGTTGAAAGGATGGAAAATTGGAATGATGGGTTTAAAAATGGCCGGCATTGCGATATGACATTTTCCATTATTCCCGTATTCCAAGATTTCATTATTCGATTGGTCAGCATTGCTCATTACGTTCAATTACCGTCATCGCATCCAACAGGAAGCTGACTAGACGCATTGCAAACACCACCGACGACATCTCCGTTCAAGATCCGCAATGTACGCTTGTTTATTGCCTTTCGGGTTTTTTTCAACTGCCGCTTTTATTACCCGGTGTTTACCATTTTATTTTTAGACTACGGCCTGACTTTAGAGCAATTTGCCCTGCTCAATGCCGCCTGGGCGGCCACCATCGTCCTGCTGGAGGTGCCCTCCGGCGCCCTGGCCGATACGGTCGGCCGCCGTAACTTGCTGGTTTTTACCGGAATCCTGATGGTCATTGAAATGGTCCTGCTGTGTTTTGCGCCCCGGGGCAACGCCCAGCTATTGTTTCCCATATTTCTGGTCAACCGGATCCTCAGCGGAGCGGCTGAGGCGTCGGCTTCGGGTGCCGATGAAGCCATCGCCTATGACAGTCTCCAGGCCGAAGGTGATGTCCGGGATTGGCCGAAGGTTCTCGAAAAGCAGATGTGGGCGCGTTCCAGCGCCTTTATCATCGCCATGAGCCTGGGAGCGGCTGTTTACGATCCCCAGTTGATGCAGCGCGTTGTGGATGCGCTCGGCATTCATATCCGGTTAAATCAAGGCATTACTTTGCGCATCCCTCCCCTGCTGACCTTGCTGATGGCCATTATAACCCTTATCACCGCCTGGCGGATGCGCGAAAGCCAGGATCGGCGCCATCCAAAAAATGACGGGCGGGGCCCAACAATCACCGAGGCATTCACGCTGACCCTTGCCGCCGGCGGCTGGATCCTGCGCACGCCTTTTGCGCTGATCGTTATTCTGGCCGGATTGGCCTTTGACAACTGCATTCGCATGATCATCACGCTCAACAGCCAGTATTATCGCCTGATTGACCTGCCGGAAGCCTCCTTCGGTTTGATCGGCTCCGGGCTGGCGATAGTGGGACTGGTGATGCCGCGGGTGGCCAGGCGCATGGCACAGCGGCATTCCCCCGTATTTAATCTGGGCATCATGAGCTCGGTGACCCTGATCGGGCTGGTGGGCATGACCTTTTTCTGGCCGGTATTCGGATTGCTGCCGGTCACCGTTCTGGTGGCGGTCATCTACCTGGAAAATTTTTTCCAGAGTCACTATCTGAACCGCATTACCGACTCGCACCAGCGGGCCACGGTCTTGAGCTTTAAGGGGCTGTCGTTTAATCTGGCTTACGGCCTGATCGGGGTGCTGTACTCCCTGTTGCTGGCATCTCTGCGCCAAGATGTCAGCTCCGGCCGACCGCACATCAGTGAGGTCCAACTGGAAAACCTGGTGTTTATCGAATCCATCGGCTGGTTTCCGGGATATTTTCTGCTGACGATGGGGGCGGTGCTGGTGTTTGCCCGCTGGCGACTGAAAAACACCGATGAGCATAAAAGACCTGGATAATATATCCAGGTCTTTTATTTTTTATTTTTTTGTTGCCTTTTAACATAAATGAAATTAATTAAGCCTGAAAGGCAAATGCTGCGCAAGAACCATATAACCGTTATACAAAAAAATAGGACATAACAATGGCACCGTCTGAAAACGGCCGGGACAAGGATTTTGTTTTAAACAGCAGTTATCGCGAAAGTGAACCTGTAGAACCCCGCGAAGAGGTCTATTATGGATCGGGCAGCAATTCCGGCGGACAGCCTTTTAAGCACATCTACGTTGCCATCATCGGATTTCTGGTGCTCATCGTCCTGACAGTGACGGTCATTGCCAGAACCTATAGCCTGGCCGAAAAATCCCAGTTGCTGGCGCTGCAATCCAGAATCGAGCAGTTGGAAAGCCGCCTGGGATCGATGGATGCTGAAGGGGGTTTAGCCCAGGCCGGCGGATCGGGCAACCAACTGATTTTATTAACCGAACGCCTTGACCAGCTGGAAGCCAATATAACCGCCCGCATCAGCAGCCTGGCCACCCAGCTGAATACCACCGCGGCCAAACCGGCTGCCGAACCTGTCAAACAGGCGGAAGCCGCCCCCAAGGCCGAGCCCGCCAAAACCGCTCCGGCGGTTAAAAAGGCGGCAGCGGCGAAGATTCATACCGTCAAGCAGGGCGAAACACTTTATCGCATCAGCCGCCGCTATAATCTTTCCGTTGACCAGTTAAGACAGTATAACCAGCTGGATTCAAAAGCGGCGATATATCCCGGCCAGAAATTAAAGGTTTCCTCCCCCAAATAAGCCCCCGTCGCCAGACCGCCAATCCCTGCCATCACGCTAACGCCTGCGAGCACCAGTGGTGCTTTTCGCATATCTGATGAATGCCCAAATAATTTAAAATCCCCCCCCTTTTTTGCTTAAGTTCACCCGTCCCTGAGCCGATAACAACTCCAGGTAAATGCATGCAAAAACACAATTTTTGCATTTCACCGCAATAAATTATCGGGGATAACTATGGCTGACCGGAAACCATCAGAAAATCGGACAAACAAATTTCTCGACCGGCTGACCGAGCTTGTCATTGCCCCCTTTTACCGCATGAACATCGCCCGCAAGCTGATGCTGGGATACAGTGTCTTGCTGCTGCTGCTGGTGGGGATCTCCGTGCTGGCGTTGTATAACCTCAACCTGCTCAATGATATCAACAGCAGCATTCATGAGACCGATCTGCCGGTCGCGAGAATATCGGGCGAAATGATCGATGTCATTTTAGCGCAGGAATTTTACGTCCAGCGCTACCTTATTTTAAAAAGCCCGGATGTTTTTAAGGATTTCTGGCACAAGGAAAAGGAATTTAATAAGTTAGTCGAGCAGTTGCAGGCTTTGCCCGGTCATAAGGAATACCCCATTCAAAAAATTGTCAGCCTGCAAACCGAATATAATTACATCCTTTCAGAGGCCATCGGCTGGATCGAAGACCCCGAATCAGATATATCAAAGGCATTTGAAAAAAATATCAAAACCCAGCAGGAAAAAATCATAAAAGTCATCAAACAGATGCAAGCCCAGTCGCTATGGCAGCAAAACGAAAAAACGGCCAAGACGGCCACCATCGGTCGGTATGCCTTTAAGGCTGCCGCTTTTTTATGCTGTCTGGGTTTGCTGTTCGCGCTGACAGCGGCGTTTATCATTACCCGTAATATTTCCGGGGCCATCAAAAAATTAAAACATGCCACCGGCAAGATCGCAGAG
>JASFGH010000008.1:0-21592 GCA_050123865.1 Desulfobacterales bacterium
TCTCCCCTCGATAATAGCGATAATTTTACCTTTCGATTCTGCAATATCAATTAAATCTTCAATATCTTCTTGGGCATAGGAGAATATGGCGGATGCAAAAAAAGCAGACAAGCAAATTACACTAATAAGAAGTTTTCGACATCGAGGCATTGTTCTTCTCCAGAAACAGTTAATTATTATTAGGCAAATAACCAGATTAATACCATCTTTATCTATCCTGTTAATTTAAATTAACCAAAAGTTCATGCGGACAACGCATACGTATGAAGAGGAAGGTTAAACTGATGCTCTATCGTACGAAGGACGTCTTCTTTTAAGGCGAGGACTCGCTCGTGCCTTGAACTCAACTCGCAGATCGTTGCCGACGGTACCTCTTACCACCGGACCGGTATGAATGCCGATTCGCATTTTAACGGACGGGATATCTTTTTTTTCTTGTCTCAATTGGTCACTGAATTTTGCCATTTCCCGGTGAATGGCAAGACTGGATCGAATCGCTCGTTGCGGTGCATCCTCCAAAGCAACCGGAGCTCCAAATAGCGCCATAATTCCATCACCAGTCAGCTCGTTGACCGTACCTTCGTAGTCGTGGACTTTGTGAATCAAAATTTCATAAACCTGATCTATGATCGAATATGTGTCTTCGATACCCAACAATTCAGAAAGTGGGGTAAAGCCCTCCATATCGCAGAACATCACCGTAACTTGCTTACGTTCGCCTTCTATACGTTCCTTTTGAGATAGGATTTTTTCCTTAAGACCTTTAGGAAGATACTTCTGAATTTTTGTTAGTCGCTCATCATATGAGAGGTCTGCAGAGGCGTATTTAATAGGCTGGCTTAGCTTTGATCCGCATTCATCGCAAAAATTGTTATCAGAGTGGTTTTTCGTTCCACATGCTGGGCAAGTTATTTCAAATTTATGTCCACATTTGCCGCAAAATTTTGCCCTTTCACGACTCTCAAAATGGCAGATCGGGCATTTCATCTTAATGCCCTCCTTTTTACAATTGAACAGTTTGAAAAGGAGTGAAGGATATCTGGATGTTTATGAAAGAAATATTCTACTTATGCGATAATGTCAATTATTTGGATATCCCATATCTTGTGGTGAAGTTTAGGAAGAGATTTTGGGATTTCTTTCCAGAAAACCAAATATCAGTCGATTGCTGATATATTCGAGTTATCACAGGTTGTTAACGTTTCGGCTAAGCTGCGTGCCAGATGCCTTTCAAACATCCACGGCCTTTTCGGGTAGCCTTTATGCTTGCGATCGGTCTTAATCGTTTTTCATTAAAAAATCTTAGCAACGAGGGGTTACTGAGATTTTTTAAATACTCTTGGATTTCTGGAGACATTTCCAAAAAATAATAATAACAAGGGGTTGTACGGTATGATAATTTAACGGCCCTGAGCTTTCATAAGATGGTCGAAGGCTGAATTCTGCAGTCATTATTTTCAAAATTGGCCAGATTAACATTGACTTAGTAATATGTACATATTAATATGTACACATACAAAGGGGAGGCTTGACGAACATGCAAATCAATGCGGCAGAATTTCGTAAAAAGTGTTTCAAAATACTTGATCAGGTCAAATCCACCCACACTGAAGTGATTATCACTAAACGCGGAAAGCCGATCGCCAAACTGACACATATTCCCAAGAAAAATGACAAAGATCCGCTCTTAGGCGCTTTGTCCGGATCAGGTCAGACGCTTGGCGATTTGACACGACCGGTTTCTGATTCCAAAGATTGGGAAATTGACTAATGATTTTACTGGATACGCATGCGTGGTGGTGGAGCTTGACTGAACCGGAAAATCTATCAAAAACCGCAATCACAACGATCAAGCAGACAAAAAGCGATCAGCGCATGATCGCTTCGATATCAATTTGGGAATTTGCCATGATGGCGGCCAAAAAAAGAATCCGCCTGAAAGTGTCGTTGGCAAAATGGCTGTCACGGGCACTTAAGGAGACTGGGTTAGGTGTAATTGAGATATCACCTGAAATCGCCATAGATGCAAGCAATTTGCCAGGCAATTTTCATAAGGACCTGGCTGATCGACTGATCGTGGCCACCGCCAGGGTGAACAATTTACGACTGGTGACGAAAGATGAAAAAATGCTCTCATACCCCCATGTAGATGCGGTTTGGTAGGTATCGTTTGATTTTTTTAAAAATGCATTCTAATTTAAGAAAACATGTGAACCGCTTTAAAGTTTGAGGAAACGCCCTTATGAAATCACCGGACAAAAAAACTGCACAATCGGCATCTGCAAAAATAAACGGCGAAATTTCAGCGCCGCCAAACTTTATCAAATACATAATCGACGAAGACCTTGCGGCCGGCAAAAACGACGGGCGCGTGCACACGCGCTTTCCGCCCGAGCCCAACGGATATTTGCACATCGGACACGCCAAATCCATCTGCTTGAATTTCGGTTTGGCCGAAGAATACCGCGGGCTGTGCAACCTGCGTTTTGATGATACAGACCCGGCCAAGGAAGAAGTCGAATATGTGGAATCCATCAAAAACGATGTCCGCTGGCTGGGATACGACTGGGAGGATCGCCTCTACCACGCCTCTGACTATTTTGAACAATTATTTGAATATGCGGTTCAGCTGATCAAAAAGGGCAAGGCCTATGTTGACAGCCTCAGTTCGGATGAGATTCGGGAATATCGCGGCACCCTGACGCAGCCGGGCAAAAACAGCCCCTATCGTGAGCGCACAGTGGAAGAAAATTTAGATATTTTTGAACGCATGCGGGCCGGTGAATATGATGAAGGCGCCCATGTGCTCAGGGCCAAAATCGACATGGCATCGCCCAATATGCTGATGCGCGACCCCACCCTGTATCGCATCAAAAAAGTTCCCCATTACCGCACCGGCGGTATGTGGGTGATCTACCCCATGTATGACTTTACGCATTGTCTGTCGGATTCGATCGAGGGCATTACCCATTCGATCTGCACCCTGGAATTTGAAATCAACCGCGAGCTTTATGACTGGGTCCTGGACCAGCTGAAGGTCTACCATCCCCAGCAAATTGAGTTTGCGCGTCTCAACCTCAACTATACGGTGCTCAGCAAGCGCAAGCTGATTCGCCTGGTCGAAGAAGGCCATGTCGATGGCTGGAACGATCCGCGCATGCCGACGATATCAGGTTTGCGGCGCCGGGGCTACACCCCGGAATCGATACGCAATTTTTGCGAACGCATCGGAGTGGCCAAAGCCGACAGCATGGTGGACATCGCCCTGTTGGAGTACTGCATCCGGGAACAACTGAATAAAATTGCACCCCGGGTGATGGGTGTCCTGCGGCCCTTGAAAGTCATCATAGACAATTACCCTGAAGATCAAGTGGAAGAACTGGATGCCATCAACAACCCGGAAGATCCGGATATGGGCACCCGCAAAATCCCTTTTTCCCGGGAACTGTATATCGAGCGGGATGATTTTATGGAAGAACCCCCTAAAAAGTTTTTCCGCCTGGCACCGGGCCGGGAAGTCCGGCTGCGCTATGCCTATTTCTTAACCTGTGTCGACGTGATCAAAGATCCCGCAACCGGAGAGGTGACCGAGTTGCATTGCACCTATGACCCCCAGACCCGCGGCGGCGACGCACCAGATGGCCGCAAGGTCAAAGGCACACTGCACTGGGTATCCGCATCGCATGCCCTCAACGCCCGGGTAAACCTTTATGAACACCTGTTTGTAAAAGAAAATCCCAACGCAGTCGAAGAGGGCAAGGTTTTTACCGACTACCTTAATCCCAACTCCCTTGAAACATTGACAAATTGCAAGGTAGAGCCCTCTCTGAATGCTGTCCGGCCTGGCGATCGTTATCAATTCGAGCGTCTGGGCTACTTCAGTGTCGATATCAAAGATAACACAACGGAATCTTTAGTATTTAATCGCATCGTCACCTTGCGGGACACCTGGGCAAAAATTCTTAAAGCCCAGCAGCAAAAAAAGTAACCACTTTGCTGAAAACCGCTTTGGCGCTTGAATTGTGCCATAAATTATGGTACCACCGTTACCCAGATAAGGGGGTGATATCCTCAGAATAGTCCTAAAAAATTAAAACTCCGATTTCGGGGTGGTTTGCCGGTTGGACTCTGACGCAGCGGTTATTCATTTTTCCCATGGTTTTCTGTTTTGAGAGTCCATTTCGAGATCACCGGCACCATGTTTTTTCCGGTCAACAGGACGGAAAGCATGGCGCATGTCTTTCAGCTTGAAGATTTTGACGTGCCGCAGCGACCTATATTCCCATTCAGGCGGGAATGCCATCAGCAGCGGCCGGGGGAGAGCAGATCTGGTTTTAAAGTAGGGGTGATCTTGGATTTGAATTCATTGTGGACTGATAAAGGGGAAGGAAATTAGAGAGTCTGTTTTAGGCAGCCACCCCGATATTTATTAAAGGAGGTTAGCCCGTTTGCCGGTTGATCAAGATAATATATGGTTTCTTTCTAAACGGGCTAACGGGCTCAACAGGCTAAACCGGCCAACCTGATGAGACGACGCACTATATTTGAGACCCCACCACTTATCCACTTTTGCCAAAGAGCTTAGCCTGATTCAGAATACGATGCCCACATAACCCACAAAACTATCGGCCGGGTTTTTGTCATAGCTGGTGGCATAGGCTATGGATTCAGCCCGATCGGCGCCCAGATGTTTGGCGGTCTGGATGGCAGTGGCAGCAGCACCGGCGCAGCATGCATTCTGGCTGGTTAAGGCTTCGTTGATGACCTTTTCAGCATCCATATTCAGCATCAAGTCGATGATCCGACGATCATTTTGATCGCGCACCCAATCGAGCGCCTGGGGACCCGCCCCTTTCGATACGAATCCGTAATTCGGACCATAGTGGGTCAAATCGGTCGATCCAATCACCTTAATATTCAAATCCAAACGCTTGGCGATTTCAACGACCGCCTGAGCGATGGCCAGTGAGCTTCTGGCCGGTGGCACCCCCATAGCGACAATGCGTGCATTCTTAAAAAAATATTTGATAAAGGGCAGCTGAAGCTCGATGGTATTATCCTGGGCGAAATTATTGAAGGATTCGAGGGAAAAAGAAAATTGCCTCGCCAGTTCGCCGGCCAATTGGGTTTCAACCCTAAGCTCACCGAAGGGTGTCTCCCAGGCGCCATCGGCCATCATCACACAGGGGTCATCTGGATGAAGATGCATCCCAAAAACCACCAGGACATCAGGCGGATCATCTGCTCTCAAACTGTTGATCACATTGCAGGCGATACTTCCCGAAAAATACCAGCCGGCATGCGGTACAATGCCGCCGACCCACTCTCCAGATGGAAGATCGAGCTGCTGCCCTTCTTTTATAAACCCATTGATTTCTCTTTTGCATTCAGCCGGGCTTGAAGGATACCAGCTGCCAGAAAATACCGCCCTTCTGAGTTTTGTGGATGTCATGGCTCTCCTCCTGATAGCAAACTCCGGGCTCAAGACAAAAGACTCAAAAGTGCAGGTTAAATGCTGAATATATTGCAGTTGCGGTGAAGTGGGCGCTCGTACGAATGTGTGAATTCCGGAATTTGGGTGTAAGCGGATAAGGCCTTTGGTCTTGCGCCGTGTGCCGGTTCTTATAGCGAATTGGATGTCGTCGACGGACCGGCTTTTATTAAGCGTAACCCTGCCAATGTCAGCAATTTATCAATATAAGAGATTCGAAATGAATTGTCCATACTCTTTTACAGATCGCACATTAAAATGAAGAGAAAGCCCAGTGGCATTGCTTTGTTTAATGCTGATTCTAGCCAGCTCGCTTTTCTTTTCAAAAAAAATGATTAATATGAGTCTTGGATGTTGAGTGGAATCGACCCAAATCCATTCGTCGTTCATTACTTTTACGGGAGGTTTCTATGTGGGAATATACGGATAAGGTTAAGGATCATTTTCTCAATCCGCGCAATGTGGGGGTCATTGAAGATGCCGATGGGATTGGCGAAGTCGGCTCGATTGCCTGCGGAGACGCCTTGACATTTTATTTCAAGCTAGATGAAGACGGTAAAATTAAAGATGCCACTTTTCAAACCTTTGGCTGTGCCAGCGCAATCGCTTCCTCCTCGGCCCTAACGGAAATGGTTAAAGGCAAGACCTTGGAGGAAGCCAAAAAAATCACCAATGAAGACATCGCCGAGTACCTGGGTGGTCTGCCCAAAGAAAAAATGCACTGCTCGGTGATGGGCCGTGATGCGCTGGAAAAAGCGATCAGCTGTTATCTTGATGAGCCCGAAAAAGAGGTTGAAGGTGAAATTGTGTGCGAGTGCTTTGGTGTTACCGACCGTGAAATCGAACGTGTGGTTCGTGAAAACCATGTTTCCACCATCGATGGTGTGACCGACTACATCAAAGCCGGCGGTGGCTGCGGTAACTGTCATGACCGGATCCAGGAAATCATTGACACGATCCTGGGCAAAGAGCGACCGGTTCAGAAAAAAGCGCCGGCCCTAACCAATTTACAAAAAATTAAACTGATTGAAGAAAGCATTGAGCGCGAAATTAATCCGACCCTGAAAAAAGATGCCGGCCGGCTGGAATTGATCGACGTTGATGGGAATCGCGTTCTGGTCCGCATGGGCGGGTCCTGTGCATCCTGCGTCAAGTCACCGGTTACGCTGAAGCATTATGTTGAATCCAAATTGAGGGAGCTGGTATCGCCAGACCTCGTGGTTGAGGAGGTGCAGTGATGACTGTCATATATGTGGATAACAATGCCACCACCAGGGTCGCGCCGGAAGTGATAGAAGCCATGCTGCCCTATTTCAGTGACTATTATGGCAACCCGTCCAGTATGCATTCTTTTGGCGGTAACGTTGCAGGGGCTATTAAAGCCGCACGTGAAAATGTAGCCCATCTGATCGGCGCCGCTCCCGCGGAAATCGTTTTTACCAGCTGCGGAACAGAAAGTGACGGCACGGCCATACGTGCGGCCGTCGAATCTTATCCGGATAAAAGGCATATTGTCACATCCAGAGTGGAACATCCGGCCATCAAAAATCTTTATGAAATCCTGTTAAAAAATGGTTACCGCACGACATTTGTTCCGGTGGATAACAAGGGTAGACTCGATATTGACCACCTGTATAACAGTTTGAGCAAAGATACGGCCGTTGTCAGCCTGATGTGGGGCAACAATGAAACCGGTGTGATTTTTCCAATCGAAGAAATCTCGCGTGAGGTCAAAAGCCGGGGGATCTTATTTCACACCGATGCCGTTCAGGCCGTGGGAAAAATTCCCATCAACGTTGGCGAGAGCGGCGTGGATATGCTTTCACTTTCCGGTCACAAATTTCATGCGCCCAAAGGGGTCGGCGCGCTGTATATCCGCAAGGGCACCAAATTTTCTCCGTTTATGATCGGCGGCCACCAGGAAAGCGGGCGTCGCGGGGGCACTGAAAATACGGCCGCAATCATCGGCCTGGGAAAAGCCGCCGAACTGGTGTCTGAACATCTGAAAAAAGACGGCTACGCAAAGGTCAGCCGTTTACGGGATAAACTTGAGCATGCCCTGCTGGAAAAAGTGCCCAATGCGATGGTCAATGGTGACACGACCCATCGACTGCCCAACACCACCAGCATTGCCTTTGAATATGTGGAAGGCGAAGCCATTCTTTTGATGATGAATGAGCATGGTATTTGCGCCTCTTCAGGATCAGCCTGCACATCCGGGTCGCTGGAGCCCTCGCATGTGTTGCGCGCCATGGGGGTTCCCTTTACCGCAGCTCACGGCTCCATTCGCTTTAGTCTCAGCCGCTATAATACCGAAAATGAAATCGATGCGATTATCGAAACGCTGCCCCCTATCATCGAGCGACTCAGAGAGCTGTCGCCCTTCTGGAAGCAGGCCATGGAAGGGTAGAGAGCTGGGTATTGGGTATTCGGTATCGGGTATTTGTAATGGGTAATTAAAGATCGCGCTGGTTCTTTGCGAATACCCAACCCTGATACCTAATACCTATTTTTATTTTTAATTTTGGCTTTTAACCATTCGATCCAGGCATCGAAACCTTCCTCGGTTTTAGCAGAAATTTCGAACACCGGCATCTGCGGATGAACCTGATGGATGAAATCAATTGCCTTTTGCTTGTCAAAGTCCAGATAGGGCAGCAGATCAACCTTATTTAAGAGCGCCACCTCGCATTCCCGAAACATCAGCGGGTATTTAACCGGTTTATCTTCGCCTTCGGTCACACTCAAGATCACAACACGTGAATCCTCGCCGATATCAAATTCAGCCGGACAGACCAGATTGCCCACATTTTCAACGACTAAAAATTCAATCGCGTCAAGATCCAGCGTAACAGCCGCCTTTTCGATGACATGCGCAACTAGGTGGCAATCGCCCCCGAACTCATCGGTATTGATCTGGACCACCGGCACTTCGGTATTGGCCAGCCGGTCGGCATCGTGGGTGGTACAGATATCACCGACAATCACGGCACTATTGATTTCCGGCATAATGTGCGCCAGAGTTTTTTCAAGGGTGGTCGTTTTACCCGAACCCGGTGAGCTCATGACATTGAGCACGAAAATGCCCTTTTCGGCAAAAAGCTGGCGGTTTTGCTCGGCCATTTTGGCGTTGACATCCAGAACGCGGCGGATGACCTTGATCTCGCGGGTTCCGCTTTTTTGAGCGCTCACATCTGCGGAGGCATGCCGGGTGTGGGCGTGGTGGGGTTGGTGAGAATCTTTATGATGAAAATAGCGTTTTTGTTTAAATATATTATCCGGAATCATGTTTTTCCTCTTCGACAACCTCTATGGACTCGATATCGAGTTCTCTTCCTGAAAGAATTTCCAGAGAACCGCTCTGACATCTTTGACAAACAAAAACAGGAGCGTCGATGGTCCAGTGTGCGCCGCAATCATTACACTGTGCCACAACCGGTATTTCCTCAATGGCCAGTTTGGCGCCTGCAAGTGGTGTATCTTTGATCGCCACCTCAAAACAAAACCGCAGGCTATCCGGCACAACCGCAGCCAGTTTGCCGATTTTAAGATTGACCGCAACGACACGGGCTTCGCCTAAATCCGCCGGCAGGGAAGCGGTAGCAATGTCAGCAATCTGCAGGGCGATACCCATTTCGTGCATTCTGTAACCATTCCTTGGTTAAAGGCATAAAAAATTTGTTTCGGATTTCGAAATTCGGATTTCGGATTTTAAAAAGCCAGACGAATATTTTTCTATCAATCACGATTGCTAAAAGCCGCAAACCAGCGAGAAAGAAGTTTTGAAATGGCTTCTAAGCAAAGACCTTGGAACAAAATTCCCCCAGGGTGCCAAGATCTTCACACACACTAACCCCGTTGGCCTTCATGGCGTCAATTTTGGCCTGAGCCGTCCCGCTGCTGCCGGATATAATGGCGCCGGCATGACCCATACGCCTTCCGGGGGGTGCGGTCAGACCGGAGATAAAGCCCACAACCGGAATGGACATCTTGCTGGCAATAAACTCGGAGGCTTCCTCTTCGGCCGTTCCACCAATTTCACCGACCATCACCACGCCCCGGGTGTCGGGATCCTGCTCGAAAGCTTCCAGGCAGTCAATGAAACTCGTACCGCAGATCGGATCACCGCCGATGCCGATACAGGTTGTCTGCCCGATGCCCCGCAGCGTTAATTGATGAACGACCTCGTAGGTCAGGGTCCCGGACCTTGACACCACCCCGACCGGCCCGCCTGGCTTATGGATCGGCCCTGGCATAATGCCTATTTTGGTTTCACCGGGCGTGATGATTCCCGGGCAGTTCGGCCCTATCATGCGCACGGGTTTGGGCAGCAGATAATTTTTAACGCGCATCATATCCAGGACTGGAATCCCTTCGGTGATGACCACAATCAGGTGCAGTCCCGCGTCTGCTGCTTCCATAATCGCATCGGCGGCAAAGGCAGGCGGCACAAAGATTAAACTGCAGTCCGCACCGGTTTCATCAACGGCATCTTGCACGGTATTGAAAACCGGGACATCATCCATCTTCTGTCCGGCTTTGCCGGGCGTAACCCCGGCCACAATCCGGGTGCCGTAATCAATACAGTGCCGTGTGTGAAATTGCCCTTCTTTTCCAGTGATTCCTTGAACCACAACCCGGGTGTCTTTGTCTGCAAATATGCTCACAATGGACTCCTCTATTGAACGACTTCGGCAATTTTTTGGGCGGCATCCTTTAAATCGGTTGCGGTGATCAGATTCAGGCCGGATTCCGCCAGAATTTTACGACCGGCATCCACGTTGGTCCCCTCCATTCGCACTACCACCGGAACTTTAATACCGGTCTTTTTGGCCGCCTCTACCACACCATTGGCCAGTACATCACAGCGTAAAATCCCGCCAAAGATATTAATCAGAATGCCCTTGACATTGGGGTCGCTTAGAATAATTCGAAACCCGTTTTCGACCATTTCGGCACTGGCACCGCCGCCGACATCCAGAAAATTGGCCGGCTCCGCCCCGGCCTGTTTGATAATATCCATCGTGGCCATCGCCAGCCCGGCACCATTGACCATGTTGCCCACATTGCCGTCCAGATTGATGTAGTTGAGATTGAATTTAGACGCTTCCACCTCGAGCGGATCTTCTTCATCCAGATCACGATATTCCTGAATATCCGGATGCCGGAAAAGGGCATTAGCATCAAAGTTCACTTTGGCGTCCAGGGCCACCACGGTTTCTTCGGCTGTAATGACCAGAGGATTGATTTCAAGCAGAGAGCAATCCGCTTCAATAAAAAGCCGGTAAAGATTTTTTAGCATGGCCACAAAAGGCTTGATGACCACTGGGCTCAGATTCAATCCAAAAGCCACTGCGCGGCAATGATAGGACTGCAATCCCAGCAACGGATTAATCGGTACTTTGATAATTTTTTCCGGTGTTTCAGCGGCTACCGCTTCAATGTCCATCCCGCCGGCTTCACTGGCCATGATGACAATCTGGGCCGATGATCGGTCCGGAATAATGCTCAGATATAGCTCTTTGGCAATGTTCAGGCCCTGCTCGACCAACACTTTTTTAACCAGCTGGCCGCCCGCACCGGTCTGATGCGTCACCAGGTTCATTCCGATAATTTCACCGGCGCTGTTTTTGACCTCATCGGCCGACTGCGCCAGCTTAACACCGCCGCCTTTGCCGCGTCCGCCGGCATGAATCTGGGCCTTAACGACCACCGGATATCCGCCCAATTTCTTAGCGACGGCAACAGCCTCATCGGCAGTGAAAGCGATTCCGCCCTCCGGTACAGGGACGTCATATTTTTTGAACAATTCCTTGGCCTGATATTCGTGGATCTTCATTTTCGTCTTCTCCGACGGTAGCAAAAGCGCAGAGGTAAATTGAGCAACCCAGACGTCCGACGCTTAGTTCAGGGGTTCAGCGTTCAAAGGTTCAGAGGTTCAAACAAAATGTTGGCTGCTGGCCTCTGTCTCCTGGCGACTGGCCGTCCGACGCTGGTCATAGGCTTTTAGCCAGTAGCCAGCAGCAAGAAGCCAGCGGCCGAAGTACTGAACCCTGAACGCGGAACCCTGAACCTTAGAGTTTTTAGCCGATCACCGCCAAAACATCACCTTTGGCCACCGAATCGCCGCTGCTGAAATTAAGGCTTTTGATGGTTCCGCTGGCAGGAGATGGTAGTGCGTTTTCCATTTTCATGGCCTCCAGCACCACCACGGTTTCACCCTGGCTGACAGAATCGCCCACCTGTTTCTCGTATTTGACAATCATACCGGGCATCGGTGCGGTCAGCGGTGTGCCTTCTATGGCTTCAGCCGGAGCGGCAGCGGGAGCCTCGGGCTTGGCTTCTTTCGGTTCAGCTGCTGCCGGCTTTGGAGCGGCAGGCGCTGCTGGCGGCGGTGCGGCGGCCGGCATTGGCACGCCCGCAGCCATTGGCTGCACATAGCTGACCATTGGTGACCCGCCGACTTCATCCACCGCAACTTCAAAATAGTCATCATCCACAAAGACATTAAACGTCCGGGTATTCTCGCTTTTTCCCGGAGCTTCTTTGTCAGCCTTTTCAACCAGCAGGCCGGCTTTGGCCTTTTTAATGAGCTCCTGCTCGGCGGCCGCATCTTCCAGGGTTCTGGGCTTCACATCCTGCGGGGGCTGCTCTTTGCCGTATTTCCATTTCAAAAAGCGCTTCCCGGTGACCGGATAAAGCGCATAGATCAGCGTATCGTCCAGATCGACGGCCAGATCGCCGATTTCTTCTTTGGCCTTTTCAAGCTCGGGCTCCAGAACCTCGGCCGGTCGACAGGTAATGGGCTCCTCGCCGCGCCCATAGCCTTTGAGCGCCTTTTTTTGTACCTCGGGATCAATCGGGATGGCCGTTTTGCCGTACAAACCGTAGCACAGATCTTTTACCTGGCCGGTGATCATTTTATAGCGCTCATTTTCGTCGTCAAACAGTACATTGTTGACCGTCTGGGTGCCCACGATCTGGCTGGTGGGGGTAACCAGCGGAATTTGCCCCAGCTCTTTTCTGACCCGCGGCAGTTCGGCATAGACCTGATCGATTTTATCCAGGGCATCCATTTCGCGTAATTGATTGACCAGATTGGAAAGCATCCCGCCCGGGGTCTGATGCAGCAGCACGTTAATATCGATAATGGACATCTTGGTATCATCCAACAAGTGCCGATATTTGGGCATGACCTCTTTTTCCAGCACCTCGTTGATCCGTGCCAGCAGCCGGATATCGAAACCGGTGTCACGATTGGTGCCCAGCAGGGTCATGACCAGCGGTTCTACAGCCGCATGGCAGGTCCGATAGGCATAAGGCGACAAAACCGTATCAATAATATCCACGCCGGCTTCGATGGCCTTCAGATGGGTCATCGGCGACATGCCGGATGTGAAATGGCTGTGCAGGTGAATCGGCGGTTGGACAGCCGCTTTTAGGGCTTTGATCAGATGATAGGCATCATAAGGCGCCAGCAGGCCGGCCATATCCTTGACGCAAATGCTGTCTGCTCCCATTTTTTCAAGATCTTTGGCTTTATTGACGTAGTAGTCACTATTGTACACCTCACCACCCATGCGCGGCTCGGTCATCGTATAACAGATGCAGCCCTGGAAATGCTTGCCGTATTCTTTGATCACCGGAACCACGGTTTCAAAGTTGCGATAATCGTTGAGCGCATCAAAGGTTCGAAAGATGTCCATTCCATTTTCACAGGTTCTTTCGACAAAGGCCTTGGCGACGTCATCGGCATAGTTGCGATAACCGACCAGGTTCTGGGCCCGCAGGAGCATCGAAAAGGGTGTCTTTTTGATGTAGCGTTTCAATGTTCGCATACGTTCCCAGGGGTCTTCATTTAAAAAGCGGTGCATGGTATCAAAGGTTGCGCCGCCCCACACCTCCATGGCCCAAAATCCAACGTCGTCCATCATTTCGGCCACTGGAATCATATCCTCAGTACGGCCGCGGGTGGCAAACAAAGATTGGTGGCCGTCGCGAAGTGATAGATCCTCAATTTTGATGGGGTTCTCCGCCTCGGGCCGATCCTTGTCATAACTCATTGTCGTCGTTTTAACTTGAATGTCTTCACTCATTTTTTGATACTCCTTTTAAATGCTTTAAAGGCAGGGTGTTTCGTTTTTGGTGTTTCGTTTTTGGTTATGGGTGTCTGTTGTTTTGGATACATTATAATGAAACATTTGGACAAATCATCTTAAAACCGAATACGAAACACGAAATACGAAATACAAAACACAATCTATAATTTACGAAATGTTCTCATCTGCATCAAATTACGCATCTGCATTTGCGCCTGCCGGCCGCTGACACCCCAGGGCTTAATGACCGGTGCAGGTTGCCGGGCAGTCACCTGCATCTGGGGCGCCACCGCCATGGCGGACTGCATGCCAATGGCTTCTTGTTCGGTTTTGATATAATGCAGCACCGCAGCTATGGCCGCAGCGCTTTTCGAGTCATTTCCCATCTGAACACCTCTTTCAAATTGTATATTGTTAATTGAATATTTTATATTTTATATTTGATGGTTACTTGCCAATCTTCAGTATTCACTATTCAATATTCAATCACATCGGAATATTGCCATGCTTTTTTGGAGGCCGCGTCTCCCGTTTGCTGCACAGGACTTCCAGGGCATCGATCAGGCGCGCCCGGGTTTCGCTGGGTTCGATCACGGCATCAATATAGCCCCGATTAGCAGCCTGATAGGGATTGGAAAATAGCTCCTCATATTCTTGAATTTTTTCCTGGCGCTTGGCTGCCGAATCCTCAGCCTGCGAAATTTCCTTGCGATGGATGATATTGGCGGCGCCGGCCGCTCCCATAACGGCAATTTCTGCTGTCGGCCAAGCAAATGCCATATCCGCACCCAGATCCTGGGAGCACATCGCCAGATAAGAGCCCCCGTAGTCTTTGCGGGTGACCAGCAGCAGCTTGGGCACCGTGGCCTCCGAATAGCACCACAGCAGCTTGGCGCCATGCCGGATAATTCCGCCCCATTCCTGCTGGCTGCCGGGCAGGTATCCGGGCACATCGGCAATCGTCAGCATCGGGATGTTAAAGGCGTCGCAAAATCGGATAAAGCGGGTGGCTTTGTCCGAGGCATTGATATCCAGACAGCCGGCCAGAACCTTTGGCTGGTTGGCAATAATACCGATGCTTCTGCCATTCAGGCGGGCAAAGCAGACCACCATGTTGCGGGCAAAATATTGATGGGGCTCGAAAAACTCCCCGTTATCGACTATGGCCCGAATGACGTCTTTCATATCATAAGATTTATTGGGGTTGTCGGGAATAAGCGTATTTAAAGATGAATCGCTGCGGCGCGGATCATCATGGGTATCAACGATGGGAGGATCTTCCATATTATTGGACGGCAAATAGGACAGCAACCGTTTGATGCGATCGATGGCATCTTGATCGCTGTCACAGGCAAAGTGCGCCACACCGCTTTTTTCATTGTGTGTTTTGGCGCCGCCCAGATCTTCAAAGGTGATCTCTTCTCCGGTAACGGCTTTAATGACTTCGGGCCCGGTAATGAACATATAGCTGCTGCCTTTGACCATAAACACCCAGTCGGTCATCGCCGGTGAATAGACCGCCCCCCCGGCGGTGGGTCCCATGATTACTGAAATCTGCGGAATGACGCCCGAAGCGGCAGAATTGCGGAAAAAAATCTGTCCGTACCCGGAAAGGGCATCAACACCTTCCTGAATGCGGGCACCACCCGAGTCGTTCATCCCCACAAAGGGCACACCGGCCTTCAGGGCCAGATCCATGACTTTGCAGATCTTTTTGGAATGCATCTCCCCCAGACTGCCGGCTCTGGCGGTAAAATCCTGGGAGAATGCAAAAACCGGCCGACCATCCACAAGGCCGTGACCGGTAATAACCCCGTCAGAGGGGATATCGACTTTTTGCATGCCGAAATTGACGCAGCGATGATTGACAAACATGTCGATCTCGCGAAACGTTCCTTCGTCAAACAACAGATTCAATCGCTCCCGAGCGGTGAGCTTGTTTTTTTCATGTTGCTTGGCGACCGCTTTTTCGCCGCCCATCTCGAGGATTTTGGCCTCACGTGTTTTAAGTTCTTTTAACTTATCGTCGACAACACCCATTATTCATATCCTTTCATTGGAATGTTGGAGCAGCCTACTCTGCCGTAATAGTTTCAGCTACGAAGGCCCGATTGGAGCACTGGCGTACCGGATAAAGGATGGATGTCAGAGGCAATACGCTGGTACTCCGCAATTGTGGCGTTCAGGGGATGAATGCAACCCTGAAATAAACTAATTATGGATGAGCGTTATTTGGATCGTGTGTGTAAAAAAATAAATCTTCTAGACCGAACGCTGATTGTCAAGAAAAAAAAGCAATTTATCGGCTGCAAGGGTTGGTGCGGTTTCTCCTCTGGCCACTGCACGCGTAATCTGATCGAGTCTTTGTTTGATTTCAGGATTATTATAAAATCGCTGTTTCAGCTCATCTTCAACCATAGACCACAGCCAATCCAGGGCCTGTTTCTGGCGTTTGTGCTCCAGCTCGCCACTGCGGTTAAACTGTTTATGAAATTTGAGAACCGTTTGCCAGATTTCATCAATACCCGTCATTTCCAGCGCACTGCAGGTCAGCACCGGCGGGTCCCAGTTGAGGGATGCAGGCTGTAGCATGTGCAGCGCGGTGGTATATATTTTGGCTGCTTTTTGAGCCTTTTCGATGTTGTCGCCATCGGCCTTGTTGATGGCGAGTGCATCGGCCAGTTCCAGCACACCTCTTTTTATACCCTGCAACTCATCTCCGGCACCGGCGAGCATCAAAACCAGGAAAAAATCAACCATTGACGCCACGGTGGTTTCAGACTGGCCAACACCGACCGTCTCGACAATGATCACATCGAAACCGGCGGCTTCGCAAACCATCATGGTTTCTCTCGTTTTGCGGGCCACACCCCCCAGGGTGCCGCCGGACGGCGATGGACGGATGAACGCATTTTTTTCGACTGCTAGTTTTTCCATGCGGGTCTTATCGGCCATCACGCTGCCGCCGCTTCTGGAGCTGCTGGGGTCCACCGCCAGAACCGCCACCCGATGGCCGCTTTGTACCAGCAACATGCCCAGACTTTCGATGAACGTGCTTTTACCAACACCAGGCACTCCCGTGATGCCCAGCCGAATCGCTTTGCCGGTTTGCGGCAAGACCTCATCAACAATTTTGCGCGCCAGTTGCTGATGATCGGGGCGCGCGCTTTCAATCAGCGTGATGGTTTTAGACAGCAGTCTGCGATCCTGTTTGCGGACACCCTTGATCAATATGTTTGGATCAGCCGGATTCATGGAGCAACTTTTCAGCCTACTGTATTTTTTATCTAATCAAGTGATGGGTGCTCATTGTGATAGTCTCAAAATCCTAAATTGGCTTTCGAATTTGTTTCGTGTTTCGAATTTCGTGCTTCGAATTTATCTTGGGCATCCACAAAGATGATGGACCTTAGCCTGTTCGGTATCCTTTCTAGCCCCTCTGCTCCAGCACATTGAGCACCTGATTGGCCGATTCGGTCACCGGCGTGCCGGGACCAAAAATACCGACCACACCGGTGTCATAAAGCGCCTTATAATCCGAGGGTGGTATAATCCCTCCCACCACGACCAGAATGTCCCCGCCGCCTTCCTTTTTAAGCGATTCAATCAGTTCCGGTACCAGGGTTTTATGCCCGGCAGCCAGGCTGGACGGGCCGACCACATGAACATCATTTTCGACCGCCATCCGGGCGGCCTCTTCGGGGGTTTGAAACATGGGGCTGATATCCACGTCAAATCCAAGATCGGCAAAAGCAGTCGCAATGACTTTAATACCTCGATCGTGACCATCCTGGCCCATTTTGGTTACCAGGATTCGCGGGCGCCGGCCTTCTTTTTCCTTGAATTCGGCCGAACGCTTACGAATCGATTCGATAATCTCACTGTCACCATATTCGGCTGCATATACGCCGGAAATACACTGAGTGGTGGCCACGTAACGCCCAAATACTTTTTCAAGGGCATCTGAGATTTCGCCGCCGGTGGCCCGGGCCCGTACCGCCGGAATGCAGGTTTCCAGCAAATTGTCGCCGGATTCCGCTGCTTTGATGATCGCCTGAAGCGCCTGCTCGACAGACTTGGCATCGCGGCTTGCTTTGAGCTCTTTTAAGCGCTTGATCTGATCATCCCTGACGCTGGTCGGAACTTCAAGAATCTCCAGATCCACATCTTCTTCGATCTGATACTTGTTAACGCCCACAATGACATCCTTGCCCTGGTCGATGCGCGCCTGCCGGCGGGCAGCTGCTTCTTCAATTCGCATTTTGGGCATTCCGGTTTCAATGGCTTTGGCCATGCCGCCCATTTCTTCGACTTCATCGATGATTTTGCCGGCCTCGCGAATGATCCCGTCGGTTAAAGATTCGACATAGTAGGAACCTGCCAGTGGATCAACCACATGGCAGATTTGGGATTCCTCCTGAACAATCAGCTGGGTGTTGCGCGCAATCCGGGCTGAAAAATCAGTCGGCAGACCGACCGCTTCGTCAAATGAGTTGGTATGTAACGATTGAGTGCCGCCCAGAGCAGCCGACATACACTCCAGCGTGGTTCGGATGATATTGTTATACGGATCCTGCGCCGTCAGGCTCCAGCCCGATGTCTGGCAATGGGTGCGCAGCATGGTGGATCGCAGATCTTTGGGATTAAACTGACTGATGATTTTATGCCACAGGAACCGCGCTGCCCGCAGCATGGCGATTTCCATAAAAAAGTTCATGCCGATTCCGAAGAAAAACGACAGCCGCGGTGCAAATGTATCAATGTCCAGACCGGCATTCAGGGCCGCGCGAACATATTCCAGCCCGTCAGCCAGCGTAAAAGCCGCCTGCAACACAGAGTCGGCCCCGGCCTCCATCATATGATAACCGCTGATACTGATGGTGTTGTAGCGGGGCATATGGCTTGAACAGTACCCGATAATATCAGAAACGATCCGCATGGAAGGCTCCGGCGGATAAATATAGGTGTTTCGCGTCAGGTATTCCTTTAAAATATCATTTTGGATCGTTCCAGCCAGCTTTTCCTGGCCGACACCTTGCTCTTCAGCGGCCACAATGTAGCCGGCTAAAATGGGCAGGACCGCACCATTCATGGTCATGGAAACCGTCATCTGATCCAGCGGAATTTGATCAAATAGAATTTTCATGTCCTCAACCGAGTCCACGGCCACACCGGCCTTGCCGACGTCGCCGCTGACCCGCGGATGATCAGAATCGTATCCGCGGTGCGTGGCCAGGTCAAATGCCACCGACAGCCCTTTTTGGCCGGCAGCCAGGCAGCGGCGATAAAAGGCGTTGGACTCCTTGGCGGTGGAAAACCCGGCGTACTGACGGATGGTCCACGGCCTTCCGGCATACATGGTTGCCCGGGGGCCCCGCATGTAAGGTTCCAGGCCCGGCAGGGTATTCAGATGGCTCATGCCCTCAAGATCTTCGGCTGTATACAAAGGCTTAACATGTATGCCTTCAGGCGTATGCCAATTCAGGGATTCCAACGGTTTGCCCCTAAGTGATTTTTCGGCCAGCTCTTGCCATTTTTTTAATTTCGGATGTTTCGTCATAATAATCTACTCCTTTTTCTCATTTTACCACCAAAGGCCTGACACCTGAACACTGACACCTGATGCTTATTGTTCGGAATCAGCAAAAGAGACTCAACTGAAAATTAATCTCTTTGACAGAGCTCCACCAGCACACCGTTAGTGGATTTCGGGTGCAAAAAAGCGATCTTGGCGCCGCCGGCACCGATGCGGGGCTGTTCATCGATTAGGCGGACGCCCTTTTCCTTTAATTCGTTTAGGGCCGCTTCGATGTTTTCCACCCGAAATGCAACATGCTGAATCCCCTCGCCTTTTTTCTCAAGGTACCGGGCAATCGGCCCATCGGGCGCAGTGGATTCGAGTAACTCCACTTCACTATCACCGACCGGGAAGAAGGCCGTGGTCACTTTTTGCTCGGCCACGGTTTCAGATCCCTCATAGGAAAGACCCAGTACATCGGTCCAGAAATTTTTGCCGGCATCAATGCTGTTAACCGCGATACCCAGGTGATCAATCTTAATTACCTTCATAATGGACTCCTTTTTTAATCGCAAAAATAAAATCTTTTTAATTATCGAGTTGTTTTCAATTTGTTATTTGTTATTCGTTATTCGTTATTGGAGTTGAATTCAAATTAGAGCATCCCCTAATAACCAATAACGGGCTGCAACTATATACGTTTATATGGAGCACCTGATGATTTTATAAAACGAATGTGACCTTGCGCCTCTCTGCCAGCCCTATGGTGCCGATTCCACCGAAACGATTTCCGGGATTTCTTTTTTCAGTATTTTCTCAATTCCGTTTTTTAGCGTCATTTGCGACATGGGACAGCCCGCACAGGCTCCCTGCAACCGGACGGTCACAATACCTTCCTGAACATCGACAAGCTCCACATCCCCGCCATCGGCCTGCAGCATAGGTCTGATTTTTTGGATGGCCGCCTCAACTTTTTCTTTCATGACAAAGTCTCCTTTCGAAAAGATTCAAATTTATCTTCTAAAATTGCCTGGCGCACCTGTTTCATTAAATTCACAAAGAAATAAACATTGTGAAACGAACTCAAACGATACGCCAGAAGCTCTTTGGCCATATACAGATGGCGCAGGTAAGCTCTGGAATAATTACGGCAGGTATAGCAGGTGCAGCCGGGTTCCAGCGGGCGGGTATCCTGCCGGTATCTTGCATTTGTAATGTTCAGGGTGCCCTGTGGATGAAAAATCTGTCCATTGCGGGCATTGCGGGTGGGCAAAACGCAATCGAACATGTCAGCTCCCAGCGCCACTAGTTCAATCAAATCTTCGGGCGTGCCGGTGCCCATGATGTACTTGGGTTTTTCAGCGGGCAATTTGGGCAATGTAAATTCAGCGATCTGCAGCATTGTCTCCACCGGTTCGCCGACACTCAATCCACCGATGGCAAAGCCGTCAAATTCCTGGGCAATCAACGCATCACTGGATGCTTCACGCAGGTCTTTGAACATGCCGCCCTGTACAATGCCAAACAGCGCGCTGTGACCATTTGCGCCCCCCTGCCAGGCAAGCTTGCATCGCTCAGCCCAGCGGGTGGTTATATCAAGCGCTGCGCGGGTTTCCGCACGCGAGGCCGGGTGTTGGATACATTGGTCCAGGCACATGATGATATCCGATCCCAGGCAAGTTTGAATTTCAATCGCTTTTTCGGGAGTGAGCAGATGGCGGCTACCATCAATGTGGGATCGAAACGTAACACCCTCTTCGGAGATTTTGGCCAGTTTGGCCAGCGAAAAAATCTGAAAACCGCCACTATCGGTAAGGATTGGGCCCTGCCAGCTCATAAATTTGTGCAGGCCGTCAAACTGCCTGATGACCTCACATCCCGGCCTGAGATAAAGGTGATAGGTATTGCCAAGAATAATCTGGGCGCCGGTTGACAGCAATTCATCAGGCGTCAGCGATTTCACCGTGCCCAGCGTGCCCACCGGCATAAAGACCGGGGTTTCCACTTTTCCGCGGGCCGTCTGAATAACCCCGGCGCGGGCGCGGGTGGTCGATGATTTGGCAATGATTTCAAATTCAAGCATTGTATTTAAGTTAAACTTCCTGCAATATTGTCACCCGTTAGTCGTCCGTGGTCCGTAGTCCGTTGTTTTCTGCTTCTGATTTTAACCAGTTGGGTTTCAACGGACAACTGACAACGGACCACCAACACTATAAGATGAGCATCGCATCTCCGTAACTGTAAAAGCGGTATCCGCGCTTGATGGCTTCCTGATAGGCCCCTAACACCTCAGCGCGGCCGGCAAACGCCGAAACCAGCATAATGAGGGTCGATTGGGGCAAATGAAAATTGGTGACCATCGCATCAACGGCTTTAAATCGGTACCCTGGATAGATAAACAGGTCACAATCGCCGATACCGGCCGCCACTTGACCCATGGTATCCGCAGCATATTCCAAGGTACGCACACATGTAGTTCCAACA
>JASFGH010000009.1:0-21086 GCA_050123865.1 Desulfobacterales bacterium
CGATCATGGTATATGAATCATTGGGCAATGCCATACCATTGACGCTGACATTTGAAAAGCAATCGGCCAACGATTGGGATGTCAGCATCAGCGTACCGGCTGGAACCGTCACCACACCGGCGACCGATATCAGTATTAGCAATAGCAATTTTACATTTAACGGTCAGGGGGCTTTAAACGACGGCAACGATCCTGTAATTACGCTCAACAATCTTGTCAGCGGAGCCAGCAATCTAAGTCTCACGTGGGATCTCTTCGATGGAGCCCCAGGACCTTCGCAAGGGGATCTGACACAATTTGCCGCAACTTCAGTGACTACCTTTCAAACCCAGGACGGGTATGCTTCAGGAGTACTGCGGGGAGTTTCAGTTGATGAAATGGGGGTTGTAACGGGCAGCTATTCCAATGGTCAACTAACGCCACTATATCAGGTGGTGTTGGCAGATTTTCCCAATTATTACGGCCTCAATAAAATGGGCAAAAGCCTGTATGCCGAATCGCGGGACTCCGGTCAGGCTATGACGGGGGTGCCTCAAAGCGGCCGATTAGGTAGCATCAGCCCTAGTTCCATTGAGATGTCGAATGTCGATTTAGCCCAAGAATTTGTCAAAATGATTACTACCCAACGGGCCTTCCAGGCTAACTCGCGCGTCATTA
This sequence comes from Desulfobacterales bacterium, assembly GCA_050123865.1. Lineage (GTDB taxonomy): Bacteria > Desulfobacterota > Desulfobacteria > Desulfobacterales > JAHEIW01 > JAHEIW01. Next base: position 658 of record JASFGH010000009.1, read on the forward strand.
CCGCCAGCGATGAAATATTGTCTGAACTGATTAACATCAAACGCTAACCCTAATCTAAGCGGTGTCGTTGTGACAGTATATCAAGTGGATACAGCTAACCGATTGTCCGCCTGATCCAAATCACAAGCATCAGCCGCTATAAAAAAAGTAGAACAAAATGATTAAAGTAACACGACTCAATGATTCTGTGCTAATGGTCAACGTGGATCGAATTCAATCGTTGCAGGCTATCCCCGAGACGGTCATCACCTTTACCAACAACGATAAAATTATGGTCAAAGAACCGCTCGAAGAGGTGTCGCAGCGAATTATTGAGTACCAACGCGCAATCAATACAAATCCAGACAGTGGCGTCTGCCATCCGCCGGAACTATCTTAGCGCCTTTGGGCCATATTCCCAAAAATGACATGCGAATCGGTGACGGGTCGACTTTCGTCCGCCGGTTCGCATTTTGGACTTCATATATAACGCTCAACTGGTTTTCATCGTCAAACTGTTGACTAAAAATGGTGAAAATTGACATCTAAAATCGGATTTTTACCGGGGAAAGGCTCAGAGCTGGCACTGATGCCGGCGGCCGAATGCTGAGCGTGTAAAAATAAACGGCTGAAATAGGCGCTTTTTATTATAAGTTCAGTTAATTACCCGCTACTGACCTCATTTCTTCATTTCGTCCTGCCATATCCGACCAATGGCATAATACTTGCTAAAATCATTGAAAATGATAGTGATCCTGAAATTTACCCGTTCTGGCAATATTTAGTTAAATAAATAAATTCAAATATTTATATTTATTTAAGGTATGCAAGCAGCGCAGGAGTTGATCGGTGGATATCACTACGCTTATCGGTATTGTTGTTGCGTTTGGTCTGGTTATCATATCCATCCTGATGGGTGGTGATGGGAGCTGGTTTGTCAATTATCCCTCGCTAATGATCGTTATGGGTGGAACCATGGGGGCAACCCTGCTAGCCTATCCACTCTCAGAGGTGATGGGTGTGATTAAAGTCGTCAAGAATGTGTTTCTGCACCGCTCCCAGATGCCCAGTGAATTCATTCCGCTGATGTCGGGTTTTGCCAAAAAAGCCCGACAGGAAGGCATCCTGTCATTTGAATCCCAGCTCAAAGATATCAAGGACCCTTTTTTAGCCCGCGGCATTCAGATGGCCATCGACGGCATGGAGTCCTCCTCGATAGAAGAGGTCATGTCCATCGAGATCCAGTACCTTGAAGAGCGACACCGACTGGGCTCTGATATATTTACCACCATGGGAACATTCGCACCGGCCGTTGGAATGCTGGGCACCATCATCGGTTTGGTGCAGATGCTCATGCAGATGGAAGACCCCAGTCAGATCGGCGCGCCCATGGCGGTGGCCCTGCTGACCACTTTTTACGGCACTATGCTGGCCAATTTGCTGTTTTTGCCGGTTTCCAACAAATTAAAAACACGCAGCAAGCAGGAAGTCCTGGTCAAACAGATGATTCTGGAAGGGATCATTTCGATTCAGTCCGGTGATAATCACCGCGTGGTTGAACAAAAACTCAAGGCCTTTATCGCACCCCAAGCGCGTGTTAGCGCCAGTGCAGAGCCGGCGAAAGCCTAACCGATGAGCAAAAGACATCAAAAAAAGGGGTCCAGCAAAGGTGAGGGCGATTCGGGGCCGGGATGGGAGATCGTCTACTCCGGATTTATTCTGATTTTGCTGTGCTTTTTTATCATGTTGTGCTCGTTTTCCACAATGGAAGAGGCCAAGGTGATGCGATTTTTGCGCTCCTTTAGCAATGCCGTCAGCATTTTCCCGGGCGGAATTCAATTGGAGTCCGGCTCGGTTGTTTTGCCGGAATCGCCTGGCATGGTCGGCAGCCGCTCTGAAATGGCCAAGTTATTCGAACATCTCGAGTTGCTGTCGAATCGATTCAACCTGAAAGATGAGATCAAAGTGCTGTTTTCAAAAGAAGGTCTGGTCATGCGACTGTCCGAACACACCCTTTTTGAATCCGGGGCGGCGACCATTTCACCGGAGGCACTCTCGTTGCTTGAAAAGGTCGGCGCGATCATTGCCCATACCAACTACCTGATCCGAATCGAGGGCCATACCGACAACATTCCCATTCACACGTTCCTGTTTCCGTCCAACTGGGAATTGTCCACCGCCCGGGCGGTCAATGTCCTGCGCTATTTTGTTGAACAGCATCAGATTGATTCACAACGGCTGTCGGCTGAAGGCTTTGCGGAGTTTCAGCCGCTGGCCGCCAATGATAGCACTGAAAACCGGGCTAAAAATCGGCGCGTTGAAGTCATCTTCATTCAACCGGACCCTAAGATGCCGGCAAACGGGGAGGGCCTGTGAAAAGGCGCAAAAACAAATCCGGGGACGAAGGCAGTAACAGTACCGGCTGGCTGACCACTTTTAATGATCTGGTTACGCTGTTGATGGTTTTTTTTGTGTTGCTGTTTACCATGAGCAGTGTCGATGCCAAAAAAATGAAGGATTTTCAGTATGCGCTGCAAAGCGGACTGGGAATTTTAGAGGCCGGTCGCCGTGTTAACATCAGTATCAAAACCACCCAGTCGGTTGAGGACATGTCCCATATCAATACTCAACCCGAAGGCATCACAACCTCCAAAAATTATCGTATGACCGGATTGTTAAACGATGCGACCTTCAAATCTTTAGAAGCAGATTTCAATATACAGGTCACCCGTACCGAACAGGGGATTCGGTTATCTTTTGCGGATCAGTTTCTTTTTGATTTTGGCAAGGCCGATATCAGCCATGCCGGCCATACGCTGTTGAATCACGTTGCCGGCGCCATTCAAAAAGTGCCTGGTGCGGTGCGGGTCGAAGGTCATACCGACAACATCCCGATTAAAACCACCCGATTTCCCTCAAACTGGGAGCTGTCGGTGGCGCGAGCGGTGAATGTGGTCAAATATTTTGTCGAGGTCGGCAAGATCGCCCCCCGTCGTCTTTCTGCGGTGGGTTATGGCGAATCGCGGCCGCTGGTCGACAATGACACGGCTGCCAATCGTATGAAAAACAGACGGGTTGAAATTTTACTACTTACGGAGGGCAAACAGGAAAATGTCAAATAAAATTATGTTCTTGTTAATCGCTGTCATGCTGGTCTTAACGATCGGCCTGGCTGCCGGTTTTTTCATGATGTGGGGCAAGCTTTCCGACATGAATAGCACGGCAAATGCGGCTGTCAGTACCGAAGCTGAGCAGAGCCAAACCGCCCAGCTGGGAACGCTTTTTTCACTGGAAACCTTTATTGTCAATCTGGCTGACGTGGAACGCAACCGCTATTTGCGTGTCACAATGGATCTTGAGCTGGTCGAGTCGTCCGACACCGCTAAACTCGATGATCGGCTACCTCAGGTCAGAGACCGTATTTTGATGATTCTGCCATCCAAGACCTTTGAAGAGATTGCCAGCGTGGAAGGCAAAACAGCGCTGCGGAATGAAATTATCGGCAAACTCAACAGTCTGTTTCCGAAAGAGGTGGTGACCAATATTTTTTTTACTGAATTTGTCGTTCAATAAAAGCCTGTCCTATGTCGAATCAAATACTCACACAAGAAGAAATTGATGCGCTGCTTTCCGCCATGGAAAGAGGTGATGTTGACCTCGAGCAGGACCCTGAAGAGGATGTTAATGCCGCACCTTATAACCTGACATCCCAGGACGTCATATTGCGCGACCAATTTTCAGCCCTCGAGGAAGTGTATGACAAATTCATTCGCATCACGCAAAATACGCTGCTGTCTTCGATGCAACAATGCATTGTCATCGAGTTCGTATCAACCGAGATGATTAAATACCAGGAATTTATCGGCGGCTTTTCAAGTCCGACCAGCTTTAATTTGTTCAGCATGAAACCGCTGATCGGCAACGCGCTGCTTGCTATCGAGCCCAACCTGGTTTTTGCGTTGATCGATTGCCTGTTCGGCGGTAACGGCAAGCCGTCCACCCAGGTGCGCGATTTTACCCAGATCGAACAACGCATGATTAAAAAATTTGCCCTCGACCTTTTAGGCCGCTTTGAAGAATCCTGGTCAATGGTCTATCCGGTCAAAATCGACCTGAAAAAAATTGAAACCAAACCGGAATTTGTTCAGCTGGTTCCACCCGGCGATGTGATGCTGATGATTGTGTTGGCCCTCAAAGGCGAGGAATTCTCCGGAAACTTTCACCTGGCGATTCCTTACCTGATGCTGGAACCGATTAAAGAAAAGCTATCTCCCAAGTACCTGCGAGACAAGGAAATGACGCAAACTTGGAGCCCGCAATTAAAGGAATTATTAAAAGGCACCTACGTGACCATCATCGCGGAACTGGGGCGAACCCAGCAGACCGTGCGTCAACTGATCAACCTGCAGGTCGAAGATGTGATTAGCCTTAAAGCCGGCCCCGAGGATCTCATTTCCATCAGTGTTGATCAGGTGCCCAAGTACCTTGGTTATCCGGGTATCATCAAAGGAAACCGGGCCGTTGAAATTGCAAAATTGACCAATTCAAATGGAGGCCATCGTTCGTAATGCCAGATTCTGACAAACAAGAGAAAAGACCGGACACGCCGCCGGAAGAAATTAAAGCCGCTGACCTGGAAACAGAAGCTCAGCCCGAAGCTACGGAGACCCACAAAACCAAAATCCCCGCCGGTAATAGCAGCGCATTATCCAACGACATGGAGTTTTTGCTGGATATTCCACTGGAAATTTCGGTTGAGCTGGGTCGAACCAAAATGTTGATCAACGATCTGCTTCAGCTGGGCCAGGGGTCGGTGATCGAGCTCTCCAAACTGGCCGGGGAAACTCTGGAGATATTTGCCAATCAAAAGCTTGTGGCCCGCGGCGAGGTCGTGGTGGTTAACGAAAAATATGGTATCCGCTTGAGTGAAATTGTCAGCCCCAGCGAACGGATCAAGAGGTTAAAATGAATGCGACACCGGACATGTTGGCCACATCCTTAAAAATGATCGCCGCCCTGGCATTGGTTTTAGGGGGGCTGGGAATCTTTTTTTACGTCAGCAAGCGCTTTGTGCGAAAAGACACCGGCGTTTCCGGTGGAAAAATGATTCGCGTATTGGCCAGCCAATACGTCGGTCTGAAAAAAAGCATTTCCCTGGTGGAAATTCCCGGCGCTATTCTGGTGGTGGGGATCACCGGTGACACGATCTCTCTGCTGACTAAAATTGATGACCACCGAATTTTGGACCAAATGCATGACCCGGAGAACGAGCGGACCACGCCGTCCTTTTCCGATCATTTGAATAAAATCACTCGTCGATTTTCGGCGTCTAAAAGCGAATAACAATGGTCAGATGGCAACCCCTAAATCAACCGGTCGGGGCTTATTTTTTTAGATACTGCCTGAAAAAAAGGTATTGTGCGAGATTTTGCTTGCGGCCGTTGCCGGGTATTGTGGCGCTGGTGGGAATCATTTTGGGAACGATCTTTTTGACGGCGCCGCACAGCGCGGCTGCCGAGCCCGGTGACCTGCCGGCCTTTATTTCGATCGGCATGGACCAAACCCAGCAGCCCGGGAAAATGGCCGTTGTGATGCAGATTTTTCTGCTGATGACGATACTTTCCCTGGCGCCGGCTCTATTGATTATGTTGACGTCCTTTACCCGCTGTGTGATTGTGCTGTCGCTACTGCGACGGGCATTGGGAACCATGCAAATGCCGCCCAATCAGGTCGTTATCGGCCTGGCGCTCTTTTTAACCTTTTTTATTATGACGCCGGTCTGGCAACAGGTTAACAAAGATGCCTTGCAGCCATATTTAGATGAAAAAATTGATCAACAGCAGGCCCTGCAAAATGCAGCCGCACCATTGCGCAAATTTATGTTCAAGCAGACCCGGGAAAAGGACCTGGCCCTGTTCGTTGAGATCGCGAAAGTTCAGCGACCCAAGGATGCGGATGATATACCCACTTCGGTGCTGATTCCGTCTTTTATCATCAGTGAAGTCAAAACGGCATTTCAGATCGGGCTGCTGTTGTATGTGCCATTTTTGATCATCGACATGGTGGTGGCCAGTGTGTTGTTGTCTATGGGGATGATGATGTTGCCTCCGATCATGATATCGCTGCCGTTTAAATTAATGTTATTTGTATTGGCCGATGGCTGGAATCTGCTGATCGGTTCACTTGTCAGGAGTTTCGTATAATGACGCCTGAATTTTTAACCGGATTTTTTTTTGAAGCCATTAAAACCGCTATTATCCTGGCAGCGCCGATGTTGCTGGCCGGTTTGTTGGTGGGGCTGATGGTCAGCGTGTTTCAGTCCGCAACATCCATCAACGAAATGACTCTGACTTTTATTCCCAAAATGCTGGCGGTGGCGTGCGCGCTGCTGTTTTTTTTACCCTGGATGATGCAAACGATGCTGGCTTTTACGACCGATCTGTTCAGCAATATTGTCAGCTACATTCGTTGATGTTGCCCAAACGCTCTGTCACATTTGACGATGGTAACAAATGGTATCTGTAACCATTCCAATAGCTGATTTGCAAGTTTTCTTCCTGATATTCTTGCGGGTCGGTGCGATTTTAATGAGTATGCCGATTTTAAAAAGCAAAAGCATACCGGTTTTATTTAAAATGGGGCTGGCGCTGGCCGCCAGTATCCTTCTGTTCCCGCTGCTGGAGCGAGCGACTTTTGCAGTGCCCGGGCATCTGGGCAATTATGCGGTGGGGGCTATCGGTGAAATCCTGCTGGGAATCAGCATCGGTATGGCGGTTAATTTGATTTTCGTCGGCCTGCAAATGGCCGGACAGATATCGGGCTATCAGATGGGTCTGGCAATTGCACATGTGATGGACCCCTCAGCCGGCGAGCAGGTACCGCTGCTGTCTCAATTTTATCAACTTTTTGCTTTCTTAATCTTTTTGACACTGAATGCCCATCACTGGTTTTTAAGGGCACTGGCGGGTAGCTTTGAGCTCATACCCCCGTTCGGGTTCAGGTTCAGCGGCTCGCTGATTGACCAGTTGATGGGCATCGCCGGCAATATGTTTGTGGTTGCCGTTAAAGTGGGGGCGCCCGTTATCGCGGCCTTATTGCTGATCAGCATAGCCTTTGGTCTCATTGCCCGTACGGTGCCCCAGATGAACATCTTGTTTGTGGCCATGCCGTTGAAAATTTTGATCGGGTTGCTGTTTATCGGTTTCAGTCTGCCGTATTTATCCGCATTTTTAAGAACCGTTTTCAGCGGCCTGGGAGACACTCTGTTTTTTTTGATGCGAGCTGCATCTTAACGGTTTAACCGAGGTCCGTAATGCCGGAAAGCCAAGGACAGGAACGCACAGAAAAAGCAACCCCAAAGCGCCGCCAGCAAGCCAGGCGCAAAGGGCAGGTTGCCAGCAGCAGAGAAATTCCATCGGTTCTGATTTTAATGACCGCCTTGGGGTTTTTCTATTTTGCCGGATCGTGGATGTTCTGGAACATCTCCGAGGTCGTCGGTGGCATTTATCAGCAGTTGGACACTTTACGAATCGATGCGGTTAATGATCTGAGCGTTTTTGCCATGGTGGTGTTCAAAAAGGTATTTTTAATTTTGATTCCGTTCTTTGTGCCCATTAGCATTGCTGCGCTGGCAGGCAACATCGGTCAAATCGGATTTGAAATGCATAGCGAACCCATGCGTCCCAAGCTGAGCAAGTTTAATCCTCTTTCGGGCCTGAAAAAGCTGGTCTCACTAAAATCTCTGGTGGAATTGCTCAAATCTTTTTTAAAAATTCTGATTGTCGGCTCGATTGCTTTCGGTGTTGTTAAAAAGGAAATGACCCAATTTCCGCCATTGATGCAGCTGGAAGTGGTCGACATCCTCGTTTTTATCGGCACGGTGGCCTTTAAGATACTGTTTCTGGTATGTCTGGCGCTCATTGTTTTGGCGGCCCTGGACTACATCTATCAGCGCTGGCAATACGAAGAAAACTTGAAGATGACCAAACAGGAGGTCAAAGATGAGCGCAAGCAAAGCGAAGGCGATCCCAAGGTCAAAGGGCGGATTCGAAAGATGCAGATGGAAATGGCCGCACGCCGGATGATGGAAGCAGTACCCGATGCAGATGTCGTTATCACCAACCCGGTTCATCTGGCCATCGCGCTTCAATTTGATTCAACACAGATGGTGGCACCGACAGTGGTTGCTAAAGGAGCGGGCCCAGTGGCGCAAAAGATAAAAGAAATTGCCCGCGGAAATCAGGTGCCGATCGTTGAAGATAAACCCTTGGCCCAGACCTTACATAAAATGGTTGAAATCGGTGAATATATTCCGGTTGAACTGTATCGGGCGGTCGCCGAGGTTCTGGCATACGTCTATCGTCTCAAGGGCATGTATCAAACGGCTTAAAACGCATTTTGGATTAACAACGCATAGCTGATCAGCGAAAGACAAACCGGATGTTTTGTTTGATTCGAAAAAGATCAGCAGCTTTAATAGCAAATTATTGAAGGAAATCGAGTGGCAGATCAGACACATTTGACCGGTCAAATCCCAATGGCCACTAAAAACAGTGACATCATGATGGCCGTGGCAGTCATCGGTATTTTAGTATTTATGGTGATGCCACTGCCGACCTTCCTGTTGGATTTGCTGCTGTCCTTCAGCATCACCTTTTCGTTGATCATTTTGCTAGCCAGCATGTATGTGCCACGACCGCTTGACTTATCGGCGTTTCCATCGATTCTGCTGCTGGCAACTCTATTTCGCTTGTCGCTCAATGTCGCTTCTACTCGGATTATCTTGTTGCACGGCCAGGAGGGCACCCAGGCCGCCGGAAAGGTGATCCAGTCTTTTGGCGCATTTGTGGTCGGCGGCAATTATTTGGTAGGTATTATCGTATTTTTAATTCTGGTGGCCATCAATTTTATGGTGATCACCAAGGGCGCGGGCCGAATTGCCGAGGTGGCAGCTCGGTTCACACTGGATGCGATGCCTGGAAAGCAGATGAGCATTGATGCGGACCTGAACGCCGGTTTGATCACTGAAAAAGAAGCGCGGGAAAGGCGTGATCTTATCGCTCAGGAAGCAGAATATTATGGAGCGATGGATGGTGCCAATAAATTTGTGCGCGGTGATGCAATGGCTGGCATTGTCATCACGCTGATCAACATTATTGGCGGATTGGCCATCGGTATTTTCCAAAACGACATGAGCTTTGTGGATGCGGCCCAAAATTACACCCTGTTAACCATTGGCGACGGTCTGGTCAGTCAGGTGCCGGCATTGATCGTATCCACCGCTGCAGGGGTTATTGTTACGCGTGCCGGGGCGGAAACAAGCCTGGGCGAAGAAATGGCGTCTCAAATACTCATACAGCCTAAGGCCATTGCTGTGGCCTCCGGGGTTCTGTTCGGATTTGGCCTGGTGCCCGGTTTGCCCACCATGCCGTTTATGGTCTTGGCGCTTTTGTCCGGCGGGCTGGCATATTCAATTTTTCAGTCCATCAAAGAGAATGCTAAGGCTGAAGAAGAATTAAAGTTGGAAGAAGAAAAGGCCCTGCCGATGGACCAATTCGATGCCTTGCCCCCGCTGGATACACTGGCCATTGAAGTCGGATACGGTTTGATACCGTTGGTGGATATCGAACAGGACGGTCAGTTGCTGGATCGCATAAAATCGTTGCGTCGCCAGATTGCGCGTGAACTTGGAATTATTGTTGCTCCGGTGCATATTCAGGACAACATGCAATTAAAAGCCGGTGAATATTCTATTTTGCTCAAAGGCAATGAAATTGCCCGGGGGGACTTGATGACCAACTATTATTTGGCGATGAATCCAAATGCAGTCGAAGAAAAGATTGACGGGATCCCCACCCAGGAGCCCACATACGGGTTGCCGGCCCTGTGGATTAAAGAAGAGGTTAAAGAAATTGCGCTGGCAAAAGGATTTACGGTGGTGGATCTGGCCACCGTGATGACAACCCATCTGTCTGAAATCGTCAAGCGGCATTGCCACGAAATGTTAGGCCGACAGGATGTGCAACAGTTATTGGATGCCTTGAAAGAAACCCATCCCAAGGTGGTCGAGGAACTGGTGCCCAACTTGCTGCCACTGGGCGGGGTCGTGCGAGTATTGCAAAATCTGCTGCGCGAACAGGTTCCCATTCGAGATCTGTTAGCCATATGTGAAACCCTCGCTGACTGGGCGCCAGCCACCAAGGATCTGGATATATTGACCGAACACGTTCGCCACGCGTTGGCGCGCACGACTACAAAAATGTACCTGACACCGAAAGGCAATATTGCCGCTATTACCCTGGGGCCCAATCTGGAGTCGGCTATTTCAGGGGCATTGCAGCAAACCGATCACGGGACTTTTTTGTCCCTGGATCCCAACATTGCGCAGCACATGATGAATAATCTGGCAGGTAGTTTAGAAAAGCTATCTTCTCTGGACTATCAACCCGTAGTGATGTGTTCTGCCCAGATTCGCTGTCACGTTAAGCGGCTGATAGATCGGTTCATGCGCCGGGTGGCGGTGCTGTCCTATGACGAAATTTTGAGTAACGTTGAAATACAATCTTTAGACGTGCTGGAGCTAAACGATGCAGATCAAACGCTTTGAAGCCAGGGATATGACATCCGCCCTGCGGTTGATAAAAAGTGAACTCGGCCCTGATGCGGTGATTTTGTCGGCCCGAAATTTAAAAAAAGAAAATAGGCTGCTGGGCCTGATAAAATCAGTGGGCGTGGAGGTGACCGCCGCAGTCGACACCCTTGATCTTCCTGTCAAGACGAGTTCAGCCGCTTTTACAGGTGCCATGGGCGCTTATCGGCAATACGGAACAGTGGATAAGTCCGGGGTGCGGAGCCCTGGCCGGACAGCGAGCGGGCGCATTAAATCACAAACCAAGCGCCATAAACCGCTGATCGGCCGTAAAGGCAATATCCGCTTCGCAGCAGACGGTGTGCTCGGGGATCTATTTCAGCATTTGCTGGCCCATGAGGTGAAACGCGATCTGGCCTGTAAAATCGTTGCTCGCTTAAAACAGCGATATGCGCACGCGCGATTGGATTCAATCGAGTCGGTTATGACTGATATAGAGAATCTATTGCGCCAAAAATGCGCGACGGGCACCGTGCGGTCCACAAGCCACACGAGTGTGCGGATTATGTCCATTGTCGGGCCCAGCGGTGTCGGCAAGACAACAACGATTGCCAAGCTGGCAGCCCGGCATGCGATTGAGCAGCATCAAAAGGTTGCCCTCATTTCACTAGATGCTGACCGTATCGGAGCAGCGGCTGAATTAAAGGTCTACGCCCGGGCAATGGGCCTCCCGCTCAGAATGGCTGCCACGTCGGCTGAATGCGCAGCAGTTGTTAACGAGTTTCGTCACTGTGATCTCATCTTGGTTGATACGCCCGGGTTGAATCCGTCCAGCACGAACGAAATCGATGCCCTGAGGAGTTGTCTGGATAACATGGGTTCGGTGGAAATCTATCTGGCATTAAGTGCCCTGACCAAAGAAAGTGATTTGGGTAACGCCGTCAGGCGCTTGAACCCGTTGGCGCTTGAAGGTGTAATTTTTACAAAGCTGGATGTAAGCTGTACATTTGGCAGCCTGATTAATTTGCTTTGGGATCACCCATTGCCCTTGTCTTATGTAACGGACGGCCGTCAGGTGCCTGATACCATCCAAACCGGGTCTATCAAAAAAATCCTGAATAAGCTACTGGAGGATTTTAAATTGCTCACAACCGATACAAGCATGGATGCATCCCTTGCAGATACGGGGGCCGAATCAAGCGAGGCCTCTTTTGTTGCCAATCGGAATTCAGACGTGTTTCACTGTTCCGATTGCAAGTGGACCCGCAAGATAAAACCCAAAAACCTGATCACGTTTTCAATGGCAGATGCAGCCCAAAGGCAAAAATTTATTCCCTGCCGGGATTGTCAGCCGGATAAAAGCCAAACTTCACAAGCCGATGTATCTGTGACAAGGGATTCGGTGCGAATTTCAAACTACTCCTAAAGAACAGATGGCGAAAAGGAATGCGATCATTATGAAGTCGAAAAATCCCTCGGATAATGTCATCCGTCTTTCGGATCGAATGAAGCACAAAAGTTTAAAGCCGGTGAGTGCAGCGCGATTTCGGCGAGCAGTGGCTCCGCGGGTAATTGCGGTCACCAGTGGCAAAGGGGGTGTGGGTAAGACCAATATTGTGGCCAATCTGGGCTATGCATTTTGCCGGCACGGGAAAAAAGTGCTAATTTTAGACGCCGATCTGGGACTGGGCAATCTGGATGTATTGTTGGGAGTTGCCCCGCAATACAATTTGTCGCATGTCCTCATGGGCGAAAAATCCATTAGCGAGATTATCGTTCAAGGCCCCGGTAACATACTGATTTTGCCGGCCGCTTCAGGCATACAGGAATTGACCCAACTGACCAAGCAACAGAAAATACAAATTTTAAGCGAGTTGGATCAGGTGATTGATTCTGTAGACCTGTTGCTGATTGATACAGCAGCCGGCATTTCTTCGAATGTGATGGATTTCAACGTGATTGCCCAGGAAATCATCGTGGTGGTATCCCCCGAGCCGACGGCGATAACCGATGCCTATGCACTAATGAAGGTGCTGGCACTTAAATATGCCGAGAAAAACTGCAAGGTCATCGTCAATTTAGCCCGCACCCCCCAACAGGGAAGTGAGGTTTTCCGGCAATTAAACCTGGTGACAGAGAGATTTCTGGATTTGCACATCGAGCATGTTGGCAGCGTGCTGTTTGATGCGAACGTCATTCAGGGTATCAAACAACAGAAGCTTGTCAGCGAACTTTTTCCGGATACGCCTGCCAGCAAAAGCTTCCGGGGGCTGGCCCGCAAAATAATTGCGCAACCCCCGAGGCAAATGCCCAATGGCGAGTCCAATTTTTTTTGGCACCACTTAATGGAGAATAATTATTCTTAACTGGAGACATATCATCCTATGGCCCTGGCACAGAGACGAACCCAAAAAGTTGTTCCCAAGGATCCGGCATATCGTGATCAGTTGATTACCGAATATCTGCCTTATGTAAAACGCATCGTTCAAAGGCTGGCCGTTCATTTGCCCTCAACAGTTGATGTTGATGACCTGATGAATGTCGGCGTTATCGGGTTGATTCAGGCAGTGGATCGTTACGACCCCCGACGGGATAATAAGTTTATGACCTACGCGATCTTCCGCATCAAGGGCGCGGTGCTCAGTGAACTGCGCGCACGGGATTTTCTTTCCAGATCAAATCGACGCAAAATACGGGAACTCGAATCGGCTTATTCACGGCTGGAACAAAAATTCGGTCGCGAAGTCGAGGATATAGAAGTCGCGCAAGAGCTGGGCATTGATCTGGAACAGGTCTACCGCACAAAGCAAATGTCGAGCATATCCTTTATCAGTCTCGAAGAATTGGGGGTCTCTTCCAGAGACGAAAAAGAAAAGCTGCTGAACTATCTGATCAACAATGAAGATGATGCCCTGACCATGACGAAGCTGAAAGAATTAAGGGAGGCCATGGCTGAGGCAATCAAGAAGCTGCCTGAAAAGGAACGCCTGGTTATTTCTCTTTACTACCTGGAAGAATTAACGATGAAAGAAACCGGCAAAATTCTCGGCATAACGGAATCCCGGGTGTCTCAAATACATTCGCAGGCCATTTTACATTTACGGACGAAATTACGAAAACAAAATTTGCTGGATCACTAGTTCTGCGGGGCGAATATAAACAGCTAACCGCTGAATGTTGCCAGCACGGGTTGATTTAAAATCAAATTCGGAGGTGGAGGTCGAAAGGTGGCATAACATCTGCATCAAAAGGATAGACTTATGGTTGACGATATCCATTACGTGAAAGGACTGCCTCCTGTGTCGCCTTCAGGACAGGTCCAACGCGTCAATCGCAAAAAACGCGACGATGAAAAACCACCTTTTGAAAAATATCTGAATGCGGATGACAAAGAAGACAAGAAGAAACGGCGCAAGAAAAAAAAGTCCGATACGGTAGATGTTGCGGGCAACGTCAGAAAAGAGCCCTCAGGGGCCACCGAATCTTCAAATCCTAATGATACGGCAGAAGCCACAGACGAGTCGGGTCAAAAAATTATTGACGTGCATGTCTGATGACTGCCAACAGGTTGGTACGACATAGGGAAGGGTAATGACAGTGCAAACGCTGCATTTCTGGGAAATCATCTTCGATATAACGCAAATTGGCCTGTGTGGTTTGATCATCTTATTTCTGATTCTAAACCGCATTAAATTGAAACGGTTGATCCTGCGGGAGCCGTCCGACGGACAAACCCGGAACATGAATGCAGAATTCGTCGTGGAGGCGCTTCGGCAACAGACCGAATTGGCCTTCCATCATATTGTTGAAACCATTGAAAAAGAACGCCAAGCACTGGATGCCTATTATCATCAACACGACACGCAGATGGCTCCGGCAATTTTAGCATCAATCGCGCCGGCTGAAGACAAACAAAATTCGGGCAGCGAAGCGACTGATCCGGACCCTGCCAGTGTGATTTACGGTGAGATTGAACGCCTTGCTGATCAGGGATTAAGTTTGACCGACATTTCAGAACGCTTGAATGTGCCGCAAGGCGAAGTCGATCTGGTTTTAAAGCTCAAGCATTTGAGCACCGGATCCGTGAAAAAGAAAATCCCTCCTCACGCGTAATTTGCCCTCGTTTTGCCTCATTTTTCTGACCATGAAACCGCTTCCATCGGCGATATGTTCAAACAGCAGAATCAGGCCCGAGCGGCAAAAATTACCCCATGCGGCACATTGCTCTGCCAATGGCATCCGGGTTGACCATTTTCACCATCGAACCGTTTTCAGGTGAATTCAGGCGCCTGTCAACTTGGTATTTAAGCCGAAGATATTATTGACAATATAAACGCATGTGTCTTAGTGTGAATCCTTTTGCCATTTTTTTACCGGGTCTTCATAAATGATCCAGTTGGTATGTGTCTTGCAGTTAATACCGGCGACAATACAGTCGATCGGAAAATATGTCAGCTGCATCTAAAACCATGATCATCCCCGCCGAACTTGAGCGGGTTATTCAAATAGGGAGTTTGTCAATGAGTGGGTCGATTTATATGTCAGCCACGGGTGCCCTGGCATACGAAAAGCGCCTGCAGCTGCTTTCCAACAACCTGGCCAATGTCAACTCGGTCGGTTTTAAAAAAGACCGCAGCCGGTTCCGGGCATTTGAGCTCGCTGAAATGAGCACCGGTGCCAGACGGCCCGCGAGCTGGCAACAGTCACAGGCGCCGGACTACTGGATGGAGTTTAGCACCTATACGGATTTTTCGGCCGGCACAATCAAAAAAACAGACAGTCCATTTGATCTGGCCTTATCGGGTACGGGTTTTTTCTGCGTACAGACGCCCGACGGCATTCAGTATACCCGCCGCGGTGATTTCACGGTTAACGCCGATGAGGTGTTGGTCACCCAGGAAGGCTGGCCGGTGTTAGGTAAAGGCGGCGAAATTCAGATTAAAATGGCCAAACCCGCTGATGATAATCGGGAGTTCTCAGTTTCTGAGGATGGCTATATCACCGTTGACGGGTCACAGGTGGATCGCCTGCGAATTATCGACTTTACCCAATCCCATGCGCTTGAAAAAGCGGGACACAACTATTATCGCGCTCTGAAGCCGAATGCCTTGCAGGAGCTCGATGAAGGTTTGATGGTCAGTCAGGGATTTCTCGAAATGTCCAATGTCGATACGGTCCGCATGATGACCGAAATGATAGAAGTTTTACGCGGCTATGAATCGTATCAGAAAATGATGCGTTCCATCGATGACATGAACAGCCGGCTGATCCATGATGTCGGCAGAGCCGCCTAACGGGATGTTATCGGTTATTGGTAGAAGCGGTTTCAGAAAATGATAAAGAATATGGTAAATGTCAGTCGTTGCGAATGGCCAATAACAAATAACAGATAACAAATAACGAAAATTGGAGGCAAAATGATACGCAGTTTGTGGACCTCGGCGACCGGCATGCAAGCGCAGGAGCTGAATATCGATGTCATCGCAAATAACCTGGCCAACGTCAATACATCTGGATTTAAAAAAAGCCGGGCGGAGTTTCAGGACTTATTGTATGAGAGCATGCGTCCAGCAGGAGCGGCTTCCTCGGCGGATACGACGGTGCCGACCGGCATTCAGATGGGGCATGGCACGCGACCCTCAGCTGTGCAAAAGATGTTCGATCAGGGGGATTTCCAGAATACCCAGAACGAGCTGGACTGGGCCATTGAAGGCGACGGGTTCTTTCAAATCGAAATGCCCGACGGCGGCACGGGCTATAGCCGCGCAGGGGAATTCAAGTTAGATGCGGATGGCCGCATCGTAAATCCGGATGGGTTTCCATTGATCCCGGAAATAACCGTTCCCACTGACACTATTTCGATTTCGGTGGGATTGGATGGAACGGTTTCCGTCATCCAGGCCGGTGACGGAACGCCGACCGAAATCGGTAACATTCAGCTGGCACGCTTTGTTAATCCTGCCGGATTGAGAAGCCTGGGGAAAAATCTGTTTACCCCGACCAATGCTTCCGGTGACGAAATTACCGGCACGCCCGGTGAAAACGGCTTTGGTACGCTGGCGCAGGGTTTTTTAGAAATGTCCAATGTCAGTGTGGTGGATGAAATGGTGAATATGATTACCGCTCAACGGGCCTATGAAACCAACAGCAAGGTCATTACCACAGCCGATGACATGCTGCAGATGGCCAACAACCTCAAACGGTAACGGGAATCAATAAACATGGGTAAATTAAAAACCAATTCAGGCACGCGCTCCTGCAGGGGATTTACATTTGTATGCGCGCTGCTATTGGTCTGGGCGTCGGCAGCCGACACCTCCGCCGGTCAGCCGACCACTATCCGCTTCAAACAAAGCGTCCAAATCGACGGGACCGAAGTTTTACTCGGTCAGATGGCCAGCATAGAGGGCGGCGATAACAAGGTGGTACAGCTTCTGAAAAACATGGTGATCGGCAAAGCGCCGCTGCCAGGACAATCGCACCGGTTTAACCGCAATCATCTGGAAAAGTGCCTAAAACAGCACTCGATCGATCTGGCGACCGTGATCGTCGAAGCACCGCCGCATGTTAAGGTGACCCGCCGTCATATTGAAATTCAGATACAGGAAATCGAAAAAATTGTTTCTGATTTTATCGTTCAACAGCCCCCCCGGGAAAACCAGACCATGGGGATCAAAGAAGTGCGGGTACCGCATGGTGTGATCTTGCCCAGAGGACGCATTACCTACAAAGTGAGTGCACCGCGCAGCCGTCAGTTGATGGGCCGTTGCCCGATTGCAGTTGATTTCAGTGTCGATGGACATCTCCAAAAGAAGGTGTGGGCCACCGCCATGATTGAGGTACGGGGACCGGTGGTGGTCACGCGCAAACCCCTTGGCCGGTATAAACCCATTGCAGCGGAGGACATTGATGTTCAAACCCTGGATTTGGCCAATTTGCCGGCCAATGTGCTTTCTGACTCCGATGCCGTGATCGGTAAGCGAACGCGCAGAGCCATTGGTGCCCTAACCCCTTTGCGGGCGGATAGCATCGAGCTGCCGCCCTTGGTTAAACGCGGGGACCTGGTGGTGATCACGGCGGAGTCCGAAAATTTAAAAATTACCACACTTGGGCAGGTAAAGAAAAAAGGGCGCCTGGGAGAGCGCATCCCGGTGGTTAATCTGGATTCAAAAAAAGTGCTGCATGCGGTGGTGGTCGACGCCAAAACGGTTAAGGTCGATTTTTGAAACCTGTCTTGTGATGAAAGAAGGAAAATACTTAATGTCAAAAGCTACCCAGTGTATAATCGGAATTACGCTTATTACCTTTTTGATTGCCGGTCTGGCTGGCTGTGCCGCCACCCGGCAGACACTGCCTCCTGTGGAACAAACGATGCCTGCCAAACCCAGAGAGCCGATTGAAGCCCTATCGTTGCCCAAACCGGAATTCAACGGCTCCCTTCATGAATCAAATGGCTCTTTGTACGCAACGCGCAGCATGTTCAACGATTTTTTTATTGATACCAAAGCGCGCAAAGTCGGTGATATCGTCACGATAAAAATAGCAGAATCTTCCAATGCCACCAATTCGGCTGACACCAAAACCGGCCGTAAGTCTGGCCTGGAAGCGGGTATTGATACCCTTTTTGGAATCGAAGACTGGTATGAAGATGAGGTTTTAGAAAATATCCCTAGTGAGCTTCCCCGACCCAACCCATTTGGCAACCCATCGGTCAAAGGCAGCATGTCCAGTGATTTTAAAGGTTCAGGCAGTACCTCGCGCAGCGGGGATCTGAATGCCTTTATTACCTGTCGGGTGACCGAGTTGTTGCGCAACGGTAACCTGAAAATTATCGGGTCGCGCGAAATACTGGTCAATCATGAGACCCAGATGATCATTCTGTCCGGGGTTATTCGGCCGCGTGACATTGATGACGACAATGTGATTTTATCAACTTTCATTTCCGATGCCAAAATTGCTTATAGTGGAAGCGGAATTGTCAATGATCGCCAGCGACCCGGATGGCTGGCCAATTTGCTGAATTCGGTCTGGCCTTTTTAAACCATGTGGTGAGGAAAATATGCACATGAAAAAATGCATTCAAGCGACAACCATGCTTAAACGATTCGGAATGGCTTTCTGGATTCTGACGGCCGCCATTATGTTCGTTCCGGATGTGTGGGCGGTGCGCATAAAGGATATCGCCGATATCAAAGGTGTGCGTCAAAATCAGCTGGTCGGCTACGGACTGGTGGTCGGCTTGGAAGGCACGGGTGACAGCGATAGCGCCTTGTTTACCATTCAATCACTGTCCAGTTTGCTCGAAAAAATGGGCGTAACCGTCCAGCCGAGCGACATTGAGGATGTTGAAAATGTAGCGGCGGTGATGGTAACAGCCGATCTGCCGCCGTTTGCCAGCCTGGGCAGCCGTCTGGATGTGCTGGTCAGTTCCATCGGCGATGCCGAAAACCTGCAGGGCGGCACACTGCTGTTTACACCGTTGCGCGCTGCAGATGGCCATGTATATGCGGTTGCTCAGGGACCGGTCAGCACAGGCGGGTTTGCGGTCAGCGGAAACTCCGGTGATCAGGTTCAGAAGAATTTTCCGACGGTGGGACGGGTTGTCGGCGGCGCGCTGGTCGAAAAAGAGCTGCATTCCAATTTCAACCAAAAACGCGCGCTAACTCTGGCGTTGAAAGACCCGGACTTTACGACCGCCAGCCGAGTGGCCCAGGCCATCAATCGCGCTTTTTACAACCAACTGGCCCAAACCGAGAATGCCGGCTCGATTCGGGTAACGGTGCCCGAAAATTACCGGGGCAATACGGTTCAATTTGTAACCATGATCGAGAGTCTGGGCGTCACGCCGGATATGGTTTCCAAAGTGGTCGTCAATGAGCGCACGGGAACGGTTATCATGGGTGAAAACGTGCGCATTGCTACCATCGCCATCGCCCATGGCAATTTGAGCATTCAGATCAACGAATCCCAGGATGTCTCACAACCGCTGCCCTTTTCACCGGGCGGGCAGACCGTGGTCACGCCCGAATCGGAGATCGTCGTTCAAGAAGGCAAAAAACCCATTTTCCTGGTGGAATCGGGCGTGAGTATCGGAGAGGTTGTCAAGGCGCTTAACGCTCTCGGCGTGTCTCCCCGGGACCTGATTGCCATTTTCCAGGCGCTCAGAGCCGCAGGCGCCCTGCAGGCCGAATTGGAGATTATATAATGACAGATCCGATATCATTTCCGAAACTGCCCCTGAATCTATCGGAGGCCGTAACCGATTCCCCGACACGGTTGCAACGCACATTGAATTCAAAAAAGGGCGCCTCAGGCGGTGCCGTCAGCGACCCCGAGCTGGTTGAAACCTGTCTCCAGATGGAATCGCTGTTCATCAACCATTTGTTTAAAGAAATGCGCGCCTCCATTCAGCGTTCAGGATTTATCAGCGGCGGGCGGGCTGAGGAAATTTATACATCCTTGATGGATGCGGAAATGGCTGTCAAGCTTTCGAATAGAGGCGGGATCGGGTTGGCCGACATGCTATTGCAGCAGTTAAGGCATTCGACTTCGGATGGTACGACGGACAATACTGATCTGCCCTAAGTATTTTATTTTTAAAGTTATTGGTAATTTAGCCGATAAATTGACATAGATGCAGAAGGATTTTGCACCCCATTCAAAACAAGGGGTCACGTGAGCACAGGTATTGGGGAAAATTTTATGGAACACCTGTTGAATAAACTGATTGGATTACTCGTGCATGCGACCGAGCTCTATCGAGCGTTGTTGGGTGTCGTTCAAAATGAAAAGGAAGCGGTTGTCGGGCTGAATTTAAAGCAGTTGAATGAGGCCAGCAAAGCAAAGGACAATTTGTTGTTGA
>JASFGH010000010.1:0-20123 GCA_050123865.1 Desulfobacterales bacterium
TTGTTATGGGCCATACCCGGATAACCGATGGGTTCATCATGATAGGCTTACGGATTAATTTAAAAATGCGTTGATACGGAAAGAACGGAACTTATGTCACAGCCTAAAAATCCTCAAAAGACACCCGATTCAGTCGATCCGGCAACCGGCATTCAATTGTTAACCCGCCAGATCGAAGCAGCAAAACAAATGTTGCCCAAAAGACCGATCGCATCAAAGGAATGGGCGGCCTGGAATGATCAGACAAAGGCGTGTTTGATCCAGGTTTACGGTGAACACTCACCCAATATCGACACCATCACCGGAGCTGTCGGCTCAGCCCCGGCGTGGCTTTTTATGCCCGATGATGTGGCCGAACAAAATGAAGCCTCTTGCCTTGAAAATAAAATCAGGCTGCTGGAAGGCTGTGTGGTCGCCTTGAGGCGTAAGGATAAAGCAGCAGGTAATTCTTAATTAGCCACAGACCCACACGGACAAATAAAATCTGCTCACTGCACCTTTTAATTTTTGTGCTGTAATCATATATCTGAGAATCCTATTCGCATCAGCCTGATAACAGGTTTGTCAATGAGCATGATGGTTGTCAATTAAATCCCGCATCCCACCAAAGGCAAAATTCTGTACCAATTCATTTGCGAAAAAATCGTGGGGAAAGCCCGGCTCTATCCGACTAATCTCGCTGAGTCGTTGCAGATGATCTTTTTCAAGAGAAAACTCAAGGCAGGCCAAATTGTCCTTGAACTGCTCCAATCTACGGGCACCGATAATCGGGATGACGACTCCGGGCTGCTGACGCAGCCAGTTTAGGGCCACCTGAGCCGGTGTGTTTCCGATCGCTTCGGCAATCTCCACCACCACACCTGCAATAGAGCGTTTGCGCTCATTGATGTCAACCAGCGGGGCCATCATAGGATGTTCCAGACGTTTTTCTTTGCCACCGGCTTTGGTGCGTTGTGTATATTTTCCGGTCAGAAGACCGCCCGCCAGTGGTGACCAGGCTGTTATGCCCAGATCCAGTTCACGGGCCATCGGCAGCAGCTCTCGCTCTGAGGTACGTTCGATAAGGCTGTATTCAATTTGAAGACCGACAAACTGTATCCAGCCGCGTAATTCAGCCAGCATATTGGCCCGCGCGACAGTCCAGGCTGGCGCATCCGATATGCCGATATACAAAACCTTGCCCTGGCGCACCAGATCGTCAAAAGCGCGCATGACCTCTTCTACCGGTGTCGTAAAGTCCCAGACATGCAGCCAGTAAAGATCGATGTAATCGGTTTTGAGTCGTTTCAGACTGGCTTCCACGGACTGCATCATATTTTTGCGCTGGTTTCCCCCGGCATTGGGGTCGTTGCCGGGAGCTGTGTTGGTATATTTGGTGGCTAACACAATGCGCTCGCGGTCTGATGCCATAAATTCACCTAAAAAACGTTCGCTGGTGCCGTTGGTGTACAGATCTGCGGTGTCGATGAAATTACCGCCGGATTCCACGAACGCATCATACACCGCCCGGCTTTCGTCTTTTGACGACCCCCAGCCCCAATCGTCTCCAAAGGTCATGGTTCCCAGACAAAGCTCGGAAACCCTTAAACCACTTTTCCCCAAAAGTTTGTACCGCATGTCAAACCTCCTTTTTTTGAAACGGAACTGAGTTGCAAAAGGGCTATGGGTTACTGTTTAAAACTAGGATCAATATTTCGATCGGCAAGCTATTTCAAATAAATAAACCCTAAAAAAAATTATTGAAAACGCTTTAAAAAGGTTTATCTTTTGAAGTTGTATTACATAGGGCCTAAGGGTGAACACCCGTGGAAATTGCGTCTATATCTCTTCAAATGTAGAAAAGTGGAGGTTATTGATGAATTCGAAAATCCTAAAATTTTCCATTATCATGATATCGACTATTTTTCTGATTAGCTCTCTGGCTTTAGCCGGCGGCAAAGGTAAAAACAAAAGCAAAAGTACGCCGCCCGGCTGGGAACAGGGAGAAAAAACCGGCTGGAAAGGAGAAGAAAAGCCTCCTGGTTTAACCGAAGAGAAAATCGAAAAAAAACATAAAACCAAAATGAAAAAAGGCGACCAAGATGAAGCGGTTGAAGTAAAAGAAAAAGCCGAAAAAAAACAAAAAAAGCATAAAGAAAAATATGAGTCTGAAATAAAAGCTGAAAAAGAGAAACGAGAATCAGAACTGGAACCCGATAAAGAAAAAATAAAGGCCCGCTCAAAAAAGAAAGAAAACTAGGCGCAATCAGGATATCGCATAGTAATGATGGCGGCTTTGCCGCCATCCATTTTTCGGAACATTATAATGACAAGCGGTATAACTGAATTTAAGCTTCTTCTGCGGGGTTTTATTGAATACTATGGTTGACGGCATTAATGTCCCGTTGACTTGTCTGCAGCACTTTGGGAATGTTCACTTCATTTTCGGTTGGCTTTTGCGGCAACAGTTCATCTATTATCTGGGAACGCTCCTGGAGTGTAAGATCGCGCCTGAGCCGTTCTGCTTTTTTGCTTAAATCTTTATCCTTTTCCACTCGCTGCCAGAATGTGAGCATCGCCTCCGGCGAGTAGCTGGCGCGCTCCATAATCAGCATCGCAATCTCTGTCGCCTCCCTTTCCTCTTTGAAATTGTATTCACGGTCAAGTGAATCCAGGTCCGCCATCTCGACATAAGCCCATTTCATCCAACCCTGGCCACTGATCGCAACAATACCCTGTGTAGCCGACATGATGGCAATACTGGTAGCTATTTCGGCCACATCGAAAAATATATCTGTCCACAGGGTAAACTGTACCGGATATGTATGCCGTGCCAGCACATGGGCAATTTCACAGGCCATCAGGGCGGCAATTTCATCATCATTATCGGCCGCTTCCAAGAATCCCGACCATACAAATATATAGTTTCCATGAACGGCACGGATATCGATAATGTTCGGATCGTCAAACAGATAAAGGTGCCAGGGCAGGTGATCGGCTTCGGCGGCTTGTATCAGATTATCAAAAATGGTGACCAGCCCCTCTAATCGTGCCGGGTCGTGTTCCAGCGGGTAATCGTCACACAAATCATCGAATAATCTTTTCCCGAATGCAGCTTCGCCGGGGGCCAGGGCGTCTATCCTGGGAATCGCTCCCGGTTCGATGGTACGCGCTTTGACGGTGCAAGCATTTAAGGCAAACACAGCCACGACGGAAATGAATAGCGCAAATAAAATACGACGTGTGGTTTCAGCCGGAGATTGTTTTTGTATCACGCAGGATCTACCTCTAAAAGCAAATGGACCTGAACAGTTTCGTATGGCAAATAGTGCGCCTCTACAAAAAGCTTTTTTAGCCATCTGCGGCCCGGTCAGGCAGCTTGTTTGGTCACCACTCTGTAGCATAATCGGTGGCTGATGAAAAGCCCAAAATAAAAAGGGACTTTCCTTAAAGTTTTCATGTTTTTGGCCGATTAAATAAAATAACATTATCAGCACATTACCTTCGAAATACCACAAACTCTTATAATAAGGAGCATCTGATTATGCATAAGAATTTATTGAAAATATCTCTTCTTTTGATTCTGCTCGTCGTTATTGCATTTCCAGGAAGATCATTCGCCTTTAAATCATTAACCCGGGATCAGTTGGTCTACGATGCCATTGAATTCTGCCCTACCGAGCTAAGAGAATACCTGCGCCATAATAGGCCGATCGTTGTGGCCGGGATGCATTTTAAAGAAAGACACCATGCCAGGATTTATTCGATTTCGCCTTATGATACTGAAATCATTTATCAAGCTTTGATTGCCGATTTGAAAGAAGGCCGCTATGATGAGTTCAATACCGCTCACACTTTTGGGGTGCTGGCCTGTTTTTTAGCCGAAACGATTTCGCCGGATGACTACAAAACACCGGCTCACCTGGTTCCGGATCTGGTAAAATATGATGGCTATCATCGGTTGAATCCGGAGGAGGTCACATCCAATCTCACCGGTCTGGTCGAAAATTATCGGATCCCTTGCCGACAGGTGCAGAAGCGCGAAATTACCGATCAGCTCTACAATGTCGCCCTCAATGAAATCGTTGACTTCTGGGTCAGCGCCTGGAAAGCGGGTGGCTTCCAGCCCGGTACGTATGCCAGGACCGGACAAGAAATTTCGCACAGAAACCTGGTGTTGAACGCCAAAACGAACCAAAGAGCCCCTTTAGCGGAAAAATAGCTTAGAATACGGATTTTTAGAATCTTAACGATGTTGCTATTAAGATCCCGTTTTTAAACGGGATCTTTTTTTTACCGTTATTTCTTGATTTTTTTTATGCGTTTGAGATCTTCCCAGGCATCGGTGAGCATGGCATTGGGAACATAGCCGTCTATCCAATCCCGATAGGCGCGGATATTGATCTGCTGGTAGAGCGGAATGCCGATGGCCTCTTCATACCACAGGTGCTGCAGCCGGGCGTAAATTTCCTCACGTTTGACCGGTTCAACGGTGGCTATGCCGGTCTCGCACAGCCGGTCGACGGCCTCATTTTGATATGCCATGAACCTGGCGTAAACACCGGAGGAGTGCATAAAAGTGTAAAGAAAGTTATGGGGGTCGGCGTAATCGGCAGCCCAGCCGGTAATAAATATCGGATACCGATAACTGCGGTACTGAACCAGGTAATCCTTCCATTCAACATTGCGAATCTCGATGCTGAATTTTGGGTTCAGCGACATGATATTTTCCGCAATCATCATTGCGGCCGCCTCGCGCATGGAATTTCCGGAGTTATAGGTGATCACCATTTTGAAGCCCCGGTCCCACACCCGGCCGCCCCATGCTTCTTGCATGTGAGCACGGGCCTTGTTCAGATCAAACGCATAGTGCGGCACAGTTTTGTGAAACGGCAACCCTTCAATGTTGGGGCTGGTGGGCATGATCACCAGACCGTTAAAAACATCCTGGCGATACGTTTCACGATCCATGGCATGCAAAAACGCTTTGCGGACATCGATATCGGAGAAGAAGTCCGGTGGGATGCCCTTGCCGTCAAGGCGGCCACTGCCGATATCGGGATTGCCCGTCGGGTCAATCTTCTGGCAGAAAAGCGCAAACGAAACCGACAGCTGTGGCACTTTGGAAATTTTTAAGCCCGGCATGGCTTTCACTTCCGGCACATAGGGGATGTCCACGGTCACCCGATCGGCATCGCCGTTTTGCAACATGAGCTTGCGGGTGCTCCATTCTTTCACATATTTGACAATGGCTCTTTTGAGTGTGGGCCAGGCACCCCAGTATCCGTCAAAGCGCTCGAAAACAAATTGCTTGGAAGGCTCCCAGGATTTAAAACGAAATGCGCCCGTGCCGTTGGCAATTTCTAACAGTGGCTCATGGCCCGGCGCCGGATTGTTGTATTTTGCTGCATTCTCGATGCGGCCATCCCAGGCGCCATTGGCAATGGCCCATTCCCGATCCAGAACGACCGCACACGAATTGGCCAGAATGCCCATTAAAGGCGGGTAGGGCCGCGGAAGACGGATGATCACACGGTCACCCTTGGCGCTGATGGCCGTGTCGATCATTTTAAAAATACCCGGCCGGATTTTTCCGTTTTCATCGCGGGTTGAGTTTTTACCGGTCACGGCTTCCAGCAGCATCCACATGGGACCGCCATCCGGGTCCGCGATCATGTTGCGCTTTAGCGAGTAAACCACGTCCTGAGGGGATAATTCGGCACCGTTGTGAAATTTTACGCCTTTTCGGATGGTAAACGAATAGAGGGTTCCATCTGCAGAAATACCCCCGCTTGAAAGCGTCGGGACCTGGGTGGCCAAAACAGGAACGAATTCATCGGTCTTGGATGCATCAAAAAAGATAAGCGTTTCGTAGATATTCAAGATCCGCTGGCCGCCGGTGGTATCGTAACATGCCGCCGGGTCCAGGGTGCGCAGGGTGCCGTAGGTGGCTAAAATGAAGGTGTCCGGATTTTTAGTGCCGGCCGATACGGGCGATGCACCCAAAAGCAAAACGAGGAGTAGGATGAGGAATTTTTGAACTGGTTTCATTGATGCAGGATCATTTTTAGAACAATCTCGATATCGCATTAATTTTCATGCAAAATCATTTTTTGAATTTGCGATAGATTATTAGAAGGAGAACAGCACCGCCGACGGCAATGATCAGGCTGCGAATATCAAAGCCGGTGACCCTGCCGAATCCAATCGCCGAGCTGATAAAACCACCGCCAATAGCGCCCGCAATACCCAGAATAATGGTCATAAAAATACCGCCTGGATCTTTGCCGGGCATCAGCAGTTTAGCAATAATTCCCACGACCAGCCCCAGAATAATCCATGATAGTATTCCCATACTTTATCTCCTTTCCAAATTTTAGTTGATCGCTTTAATTTTTTTAAATTGACCGTATTAATGGCAGTATTTTTTCAAAAATTCAATCATTCGATGACAATTGTCTGATCGCTTTCCGCCAGAACCCGATCACTGCGCAGTACTTTCATGGCTTGCTTCTCCTTGGATGACTTTTGGTTAACGGCCTGTGGACACAGCCTCTAAATTTTTGGCACGGTGCTCATGAAATATCTTAAAGATAATATTATCGAGAACGAGAACGAGCACCAGCACGATTACGAGTATATCAACATTCTTGTCCTCGTCCTCGTTTCTAGAGCTATCCGGACAGAGCCCTGTCAATGTCTGCGATAATGTCATCCGGGTCTTCGATGCCCACTGACAGGCGCAGCGTGGCATCGGTAATTCCCAGTTCGGCTCGCTCGGCCGCTGATATTTTCTGATGCGATGTTGTTGCCGGTGAGCAAATAATGGTTTCCACCCCACCGAGGCTGAGGGCTGGCGTAATCACACTCAGGTTTTTTAAAAATCGTTCCGGCGCCGGGCCGTCTAGTTCGAATGCCAGCATGCCGCCGAAACCGTGCATTTGCTTTTTGGCCAGTGCATGTCCCGGGTGACTCTCCAGACCGGGATAAAAGACCTTTCGAATGCGTGCGTCCTTTTGCAAATGCTCGGCGATAATCTGGGCATTGCAGTTATGTTTGTCGACCCTCACGCCCAGGGTTTTTAAACTTCTTTCCAGCAGATAACAGGTCATGGCATTCATGCTGCCGCCCAGGTTGGCTGCGGTGGCCGCAATTTTACCGGCCAGATTGCGACGGGTTAAAACCGCCCCGCAGCACAGGTCACTGTGGCCGCCCAGATACTTGGTACCGCTGTGGGTAACAATGTCGATACCCAGATCCAGCGGGTTTTGGTTTATCGGGGTCGCAAAGGTGTTGTCGATGACACTCAGGGCATTGTTGTCTTTGGCGATCTGGGCGGTGGCTGCAATGTCGGTGACCAGCAGCAACGGATTGGAAGGTGTTTCAATATATATGACCTTTGTGTTTGGCTTGACGGCTTTTTCAATATCGGCTGCTGCATTACTGACAAAGGTATATTCGATACCAAAGCGCTCAAATTCAGCGGTTACGAAATGATGCGTTCCGCCGTAGATATCCTTTTGCAAAACGACGTGATCCCCGCTGCCCAGGAAGGCAAGCAAGGCGGTGCTGATGGCCGCCATACCCGAGCTGAACAGCAAGCCGTCATCGGCATTTTCCAGAGCGCACAGCTTCGCAACCACTGCTTTTTGATTGGGAATATTAAAATAGCGCGGATAGACGTTTTCGTCTCTATCCAGATATTCAAAAGAAGATGAGGTAAAAATGGGTGTATTAAGGCCTCTGGTCAACGGATCTTTGCCGGTACCACTGTGAACACAAGAGGTGCTTTTTTGCATGATAAATTCCCTTTTTAGGCTGCTGAATTAAAATAACAAAGAGAGATTCTCATCTATTATAATGTAAGATTCAGGTATTAATCTTTGCGGTAATCAACAGTTCTTGTTTCGGTGCCATATTGTATTCGGCTCTGCGACGGTTGGGTTTCAGCAACCACGCGGCCGGCTTTGACGACTGCCAGGCGAGCCGGGCACAGACGGAGTGCATCCAGCACGCTGCGAGCATCCAAGATAACAAAATCGGCCCGGCGACCGGGCGCAATGCCATAAGAATCGGCAATGCCGAAAGTCCTGGCCGAATTGACGGTGATGGTGTCAAACATCTGCTGCATTTCGTCGAAACCCGACATGTGGCAAACGTGAATGGCCAGCTGGGCAGCTGCCAGCATATCGCCTTTACCCAGCGGATACCAGGGGTCCATAATGGAGTCGTGACCCAGACTGACGTTCACCCCGGCGGCCAGTAATTCCTTGACCCGGGTAATGCCGCGCCGTTTGGGATAAGTATCAAAGCGCGCTTGCAGCACGGTGTTATCAAAAGGATTGGCGATGATGTTCACACCGGCCCGGGCCAACAACCCCAGGAGTTTAAATGCATACGCATTGTTGTAGGAGTGCATGGCGGTGGTGTGGCCGGCTGACACGCGGTTTTCAAAACCGCGTTTGATTGTCTCGGCGGCCAGCACCTCCAGGAAGCGGGAATGTTCATCGTCGGTTTCATCGCAATGCACATCGATCATACAATCAAATTCTTCCGCTAGTGCATAGACGATACCGATGGATGCAACCCCATCCTCGCGGGTCCATTCACAATGGGGAATTCCACCGACCAGATCAGCGCCCAGCGTCAAGGCTTCGCGCATCAGGTCCGGCGCCCGTGGGTAGGACAGGATGCCGTCCTGGGGAAAAGCCACAATCTGGATGTCGGCAATCTCGCTGACTTCTTCCCGCAGATCCAGCATGTATTTTAAAGCCGTCAGGCCCGGATCACAGATATCGATGTGAGTGCGGATATAAAGTGTGCCCTGGGCGACTTCCCACTCGACGGCGCGCCTGGCGCGATCTCCGAAATCCTCAAATTGCGGATAGGCTTTTTTATATTCACCCCATACCTGAATGCCTTCCGGGTGGCTGCCGCTGATGTTGTAGCGTGGAATCCCGGCAGTCAGGGCGGCATCCAGATGCAAATGCGGATCTATAAACGGCGGGCAGACCAGGTTGCCGCCGGCGTCCATTTCTGTATCCGCCGATATCTTCAGCTGAGGACCGATTTCGGCAAAGGTGCCGGCATCAACGGCCAGATCGACCGGCTCGTCCCTGTCGGCCAGGCGGGCATTTCTGACAATAAGATCCATTTGCAGCTCCTTTGATTGGCCGCATCTGCGGTGAGAATGGTTCAGTATGTCGATTTTCTATTGGATTTATTCGAAAAAGGTTGAGTCGATGGTACCACCACTAAGAAAATTTGTCATGTGGTGTCAACCCAAAAGTAAGGAAGGGTGGTTTGTTTTCTTTTTATACAGTTGTCAGGTTTCGGGTGTCAGTAGGAGATGACAGAAGAAAGATAGCAGATATCAGATAGAAATATTCCTTTTCAAGCTTTTTATATCTGTCTTTCTGGCTTCTGACCTCTGACCTTTGAAAGACTGACACCTGAAACCATAATAATTGTGTTTTGTGATTCAGGAATTTTCTATATTCAGGATATCAACTAAATTAAAACATACCACAACACTCTCGTAGTATAGTGGTGGAACACGACATTATGTGCCCAGCCCGATCATTTCATGGGTATGACGCCACTGCACGTAAGGCACACTTTTGATCTGCTTTAGGTCACTAACGGGAATGCAGCCAACGGTTGAGTTTGGCATATAAAAGCATTGTTCACCCTTGTGTGGGCCTTCTTCCAGGATCCATCCTTCTTGAACGGCAACCTTTTTGCCCACAAATTCTGATGCACTGGAATTGTATTCGGTGTCATTTGACGGTTGAAATACAGCTTCAAAATACATAATGTATCTCCTTTAAAGATGAAAATCGGCAGCGCCTCAAAGGCCGCCGCCAACAAAAGTTCGCCATATTAAAGATAAAAAAGTAAATGTCAACATTTTTTCTATTTTGTCAAAAAATAATTTAATGCTTGTTCAGCATTGTGAATCCAAACGAGCACATTGCCTGAATGATACCGGAGTAATGGAGCCATGTTGATTTTAGATTTTGGAATTAGGATTGAGGATTGAAATAAACGAGGGCAATTTTTTTGGCACGGCCCGTCTATTTTTAGATCCAAAATCCGAATTCTTAAATTCAAATTGTGTATGACCCCAACACTCCAATGGAATATTTGACCGATGCCCGTGCACAACAACGACATTGCCGACATTTTTGATCAGATTGCCGATTACCTGGAGATCGAGGGGGAAAATCCCTTTCGCATCCGGGCCTTTCGTAATGGGGCTCATACGGTCAATGGCCTGGGGACAGAACTAAAAGAGATGGTGGCCGCCGGAGAGGATCTGACGCAGCTACCCGGCATCGGTAAGGATCTGGCAGCCAAAATCCACGAGATCCTGAAAAGCGGTACGGCCAAAGCCCTCGTCAAACTTCAGAAGCGCATTCCCAAAACCGTTGTTGAAATGTTAAAGCTCCCCGGCCTGGGGCCCAAGCGGGTGCGGATATTATACCAAAAGTTAAACATAAAAAACCTGGATCAGCTGGCAAAAGCAGCCCGCAATGGGCGCATCAGCAAGCTGGAGGGTTTCGGCCAAAAGACAGAAAGCGCCATTATCGAGGCTATTGCGTCGCGAGCGCAGAAAGAAAGACGCTTTAAATTGGCAACTGTTAAACCCACCGTCGACAGCCTCATTGACTTCTTAAAAAAGGTAAGCGGTGTCAAAACGGTCATGGTGGCCGGCAGTTATCGGCGCTCGCGCGAAACCGTCGGCGATCTGGACATTCTGGTCACAGCCCGCAAAAACAGCGCGGTCATGCGTCGCTTCCTGGAGTACGATGCCATCGACAACGTTTTAGCGCGCGGCACCACCAAGACAAGCGTGATTTTACGATCCGGTTTGCAGGTGGACGTTCGCCTGGTGAAGCCCGCCAGTTTAGGCGCTGCTCTGCAGTATTTTACTGGCAGCAAAGACCATAATATCGCCATCCGGCGGATGGGGCAGCAGCGGGGTTTAAAAATAAATGAGTACGGCGTCTTTCGCTTTGAAAAGCAGGTGGCCGGACGGACCGAAGCATCGGTTTATCAAGCCCTGGATCTGCCTCTGATACCTCCGGAGCTCCGGGAAAACCGCGGCGAGATCGAAGCTGCCGAACAAAACCGGTTGCCGCAATTGATCAAGCTCAAGGACATCAAAGGGGATTTGCACGTACATACCCTTGCCAGCGATGGACGCAACAGCCTGGAAGAAATGGCGCTGGCGGCCAAAAAACGGGGGTTGAAGTATATCGCCATTACCGAACATTCGGACCGGCTAAAGGTAGCCGGCGGCCTGGACCGACGGCGATTGATGCGACAAATCGATGAGATCGAACACCTCAACGATCGCCTGAAGGGCTTCCATATTCTAAAGGGCCTTGAAGTCGAGATCCTAAAAGACGGCTCTCTGGATTTATCGGATTCCGATCTGGCCCGGTTGGACCTGGTCGTGGGAACGGTTCACAGCCATTTCAATTTATCCCTTGAGAAACAGACCGAGCGTATTCTGCGCGCCATGGACCATCCCTATTTTAGCATACTGGCCCATCCCACCGGCCGCAAGATCAATCAGCGGGCTCCCTATCAGGTCGATCTGACACGCATCATTTATAAAGCCAGGGAGCGCGGTTGCTTTTTGGAACTCAATGCCAATCCCAAGCGCCTGGACCTGACTGACATCTACTGCCAGATGGCCAAAGAACAAAGCGTTCTGGTATCGATCAATTCAGACGCCCACAGCATCGACGCATACAACGATCTGGAATTTGGTGTGGGTCAGGCCCGGCGCGGCTGGCTGGAGAAAAGGGATGTCCTCAACACCCGGCCCCTGGCGCAGATGCGCAAGTTGCTCAAGCAAACCATTAAATAAGGCGCACGGCATAAGATTTACGGCGATAAGCGAAAAGAAAAAAATCCAATTCTATTGCCTTGAGCCCTGCGCCTTTGGCCGTGTGCCGGATTGTTATTTGCTCGATTGATATTGAAATTTACCGGCCTTCGTTCCTCCCTCAAAATATATTCATACGGCCATTTTCCGAAAAAAATTCTTGACGAACTCAAAATTAATAAATAATTATCTAAAATATAGGATAATAAAAGAATGATTGACGATGTCAGCCTGAAAATACTGAAGATCTTACAGAATAAGGCCCGGATTCCCAACGTGGAGGTCGCCCGCCAGGTGGGCATGGCACCATCGGCTGTGCTGGAACGAATCCGCAAGCTGGAAAAACAGGGTTTCATCGATGGATATGAGGTCCGGCTAAATCCAAAACGGTTTTCCAAAAGCCTGGTGGCATTTATCAACGTCAAATTGAAAATACTGGATGCCGAGATCAAAGTCGGTCAAACACTTTCCAAATTGTCGGAGGTTCAGGAGGTGCATTTTGTGGCCGGTGAAGACGCCTTCATGGTCAAAGTTCGTGCGGCCGACACCGAGGCGCTCAGCGGACTGATTCGCGATAAAATTGCAGCCATCGCGGGAGTGCGGTCCACCCGGACGGCCATTGTTCTGTCGACCTATAAGGAGACGGCCCGTATTCCGATTGAAAGCTAAATTGAGCCGGTTTGCCCGTTGCCCGTTGAGCCCGTTAAAGAATCAGATTGAAGTCTTTTTTAACCGGCTAACGGAAAATCCCGTTTCGTGAGGCCCTCCAGCCGGCCAACGGGTTCAACCAAACTTGTATGATGACTGAGGTTTAAATCATGAATTGTGAGGCGGAAGATTATGATTAAAATCAACGAAAATTACTTGAAGCTGCAGGCCTCGTATCTTTTTTCGGAAATCAGACGACGGACCAATGAATTTCAAGCACAGAACCCGGACAAAGAACTCATCAAACTGGGAATCGGTGATGTGACCCGGCCCCTGCCGCAAGCCTGCATCGAGGCCTTTCACCGGGCTGTCGCTGAAATGGGCGCTGCGGCCACCTTCAGGGGATATGGACCAGAACAGGGGTATGAATTCTTGCGCGAAAAGATCGCCCAGGTCGACTATCAAGAGCGGGGTGCTGATATTTCAGCTCAGGAAATATTTGTCAGCGACGGTGCCAAATGTGATTCCGGCAACATCCAGGAAATTTTTGCCAGCGACATTCACATAGCCATTCCCGATCCGGTTTATCCGGTCTATCTGGATACCAACGTGATGGCCGGTCGCACAGGCTCTTTTAAAGAAGGCCGCTACGACGGCATTACCTACCTGGAAAGCAGTCGGCAAAACGGCTTTATCCCTGCGTTGCCACCCCCTGATGTTGATCTGATATATCTTTGTTTCCCCAACAATCCCACCGGGGCCACCATCAGCCGATCACAGCTTCAGGCCTGGGTAGATTTTGCCCGTGAGAACCAGGCCCTGATCCTTTTTGATGCGGCCTATGAGTCCTTCATTCAGGATGCGGATCTGCCCAAATCGATATATGAAATTGACGGGGGGCGGGAGGTGGCCATTGAATTCAGAAGCTTTTCCAAAACAGCCGGATTCACCGGTATGCGCTGTGCGTTTACTGTGGTGCCGACATCCTGCAAGGCCTACTCCGAAAGCGGCGAATCCCAGTCGGTTCATGATCTGTGGTTCCGGCGTCAGTCCACCAAATTCAATGCCGTATCCTATCCGGTTCAGCGAGCCGCCGAGGCGATTTACAGTAAAGCGGGTCGCAAACAGGCCGGGGCCTTAATAGATTATTATCTCAAAAATGCGGCTTTGATACGCAAGGAAATGGAGGCCCTGGGCTATGATTGCGTAGGAGGTGAAAATTCCCCTTACATCTGGATTTACGGTCAAACCGATTCCTGGGCCTTTTTCGATTTGCTGCTTGAAAAAGCCGGTGTGGTCTGCACCCCGGGCGCCGGATTCGGCCGCTGCGGCGAAGGCTTCATCCGCCTCAGTGCCTTCAACGATGCCGACAGCGTCCAACTGGCCATGCAGAGAATCAAGCAGGCACTCAGCTGATTTGTTTGTAACGTTTATTTTAGACATAAGGTTTCAGGTGTCGGGTGCCAGGTGTCAGGGAGCATAAGACTAAAATCTGAAAACAACAACAACATGAGACATTTATTGCTGCTGAGCAGCAAGGGTTTGACATTGGTCACCGAAGGCCTGACACCTACTGTACTTTAAATATTAACTTTGAAGCGCTGAATTCAGAAAGCAGAAACTTGAATTTGAAAGGATGGATTGATCGATGCCCATGTCACATGAATTTGAAAACCGACTCGTACCCGTACTGGATGAAATTGTAAATTATTACGGAACCCCGTTTCACATATACGACGAAACCGGAATCCGCCAAACCGGGAAAGATTTCATTGCCGCCTTCTCCCGGCTGAACGGATTCCGGGAATATTTTGCCGTCAAGGCGTTGCCTAACCCGCATATCCTGCAAATCATGCAGGATCTGGGATTTGGCTTTGATTGCAGCTCCATTGCGGAGCTGATCCTCAGCCGTCAAATCGGCGCCCGCGGGGAAGATATCATGTTTTCCTCGAACAACACCACCACAGAAGAATTTAAGGCGGCTGGTGCCGATGGTGGCTGTATCTTAAATCTGGATGACATTTCTTTGATCCCCAAAGTTCCGCAGATGCCCGAGACCATCAGTTTCCGTTACAATCCCGGACTTGGCCGCAGTGGCAACAGCATCATCGGCGACCCGGAGGAGTCAAAGTACGGCGTTGCCGATAGCCAGATCATCGGCGCCTATAAAGCGGCCGTGGACCGCGGCGCCCATAAATTCGGCCTGCACACCATGCTGGTGTCGAATGAATTGAATGCACATTATATGGTTCAAACCGCCGCCATGCTGCTGGAAGTGGCGACGCGGGTGACGAAAGCCCTTGATATCCGCATACAATTTATCAACATTGGCGGCGGGCTGGGCATCCCCTATAAACCCGGACAAAAGCCGCTGGACATTTTCGCCATGGCCGCTGAAATCGCCGATCTGTTTGCTGCCTACAAAGCGCAAAACGGCCACGAGCCGCGGTTCTACATCGAAAGCGGCCGCTACATGACCGGGCCGCACGGCGTGCTGGTGACCACTGCCATCAATCAAAAAGACATTTATCGAAAATATATTGGTGTGGATGCGTCGATGGCCGCTTTAATGCGCCCGGCCATCTACGGCGCCTACCATCATGTCACCGTCGCCGGAAAACAGCCAAGGGGACGCAAAGGAAGCGATTTGCCGAGGCTTGAAGTCCATGAAGTAAGCTGCAGAGATAAAAATTATGATAAACCGCGCCGAAATTCGCTAGAGCGAAGGCGGGAGCATCGTTTCGAAAAAGTGGATGTGGTCGGATCATTGTGTGAAAATAACGACAAGTTTGCCATCCAACGCCTGCTGCCTGAAATCCAGGATGGCGATCGCGTGCTGATTCATGATACCGGCGCCCACGGGCATGCCATGGGATTTAACTACAACGGCCGTTTGCGCCCCAAGGAATTGCTGCTGCGCTCAAATGGGTCGGTGGATTTGGTCCGACGGGAGGAAACCGTGGCGGATTATTTTGCGACCCTGAACTTCGCACCGCAGACGCTGGCACCAAACCTATCCGCCAAACGTAACGCGGCCTAAATTTTTATGAGGTGTCAGTGTTCAGGTGTCGGCACAAAGAAGTGTTCCGGTGTCGGGTGTCAGGCCTTCGGTGGCGGTTTCGGGATCTTACAACTGAGTGGCAAAAGCGATCAAATGTTTTGGTTGCTTTCTGCTTTCAGTCTTATGTTCTCTGACACCTGAAACCATTTAGAAGACGCCAGTCGTGAATAGACAGCAGTCAGCCGCAACTGTCATTGAGAAAAGGCAATATGATTAGAATAGGACCGGCGGGAACCGAAAGTCTGGGTAATTTAAAAGGCGTGCGCAGAGTCGCCCGCATGCAGCTGGATTGCATGGAGGTGGAGTTTACCTATGGCGTGCGGATGTCAATGGAAGACGCCCAGGAAGTCGGTGCGCTGGCAAAAGAAAAAGGCATTGTCCTATCGGTGCACGCGCCCTATTATATCAATCTGGCATCTGACGAAAAAGAAAAAATCCGGGCCAGCAAAAAGCGCATTCTGGACTCCTGCCAGCGCGCCCATGTCCTGGGTGCCCAAAACGTGGTATTTCATGCTGGCTTTTATCAGAAGAAAAGCACCGAAAAGACCTATGCTATGGTCAAAAAAGCCGTCCTTGAAATTCAGCGACGGATAAAAAATAACCGCTGGAAAGTCAAATTATGCC
The DNA here is from genome assembly GCA_050123865.1 of Desulfobacterales bacterium. GTDB lineage: Bacteria > Desulfobacterota > Desulfobacteria > Desulfobacterales > JAHEIW01 > JAHEIW01. The sequence continues at coordinate 16,212 of JASFGH010000010.1, forward strand.
CGGAGGTAACAGGCAAGCCGTCCCAGTTCGGATCCATCGATGAGCTTTTAAATCTCAAAAGGGAAACCGGTTGCAGCCTTTGCATCGACTTTGCCCACCTATATGCCCGGAGCCAGGGCCAGGTGGATTATGGACAGATCTTAAAAAAGTTGCCCAAAAAATTTCACGCCCATTTTTCCGGCATCGCCTTTGGTCCCCGAGGCGAGCGCAAACATTTGAAAACCACCAAAAGATTTTTTGAGCCCCTTGCTGTAGCGCTGCTTAAACGCAAGGTCGATATCACCCTGATCTGCGAATCGCCCCAACCTCACAAAGATGCGGCCATGATGAAACGCGTCGTTACCGCCCTGACCATCGGGTAAAATAAGAGGATCAAAAGATGGATATTTTTTCACTGGAAGCATTTACGGCTCTTCTCACTCTTACTGCGATGGAGGTCGTGCTGGGTATCGATAACATCGTATTTATTTCCATTGTTGTTGCCCGTGCGCCGGAGCACTCTCGTGAAAAAACCCGAAAGCTGGGCATTTTTTTAGCCCTTTTTATGCGACTGTTGCTATTATTTTCAATCACCTGGGTGATGAGTCTGAAAACACCTTTATTCAGTGTCTTTTCCAAAGCATTTTCAGGTCGGGACCTGATATTGCTGGGAGGCGGCATTTTTCTCATTGCAAAATCTACATATGAAATTCACCATAAAATTGAGGGTTCTCCCGAAGAAAATATTCGCCAAATTTCAGGAATAGCCGCCAAATTTGTGCTTCTTCAAATAGTCCTTCTTGATATCGTTTTTTCTTTAGACTCTGTTATTACGGCAGTCGGCATGGCCAATCAAATTTGGATAATGGTTATTGCCATGGTCATTTCTATGGTTGTTATGCTGGTATCAGCTAAATCTATCGGGGATTTCGTTGAGCACAACCCCACTGTCAAAATACTGGCCCTCGCTTTTTTATTGCTCATCGGGGTAATGCTCGTGGCCGAGGGAATGGGCCAGCATATTAACAAGGGCTATATTTATTTTGCTATGGGCTTTTCGCTTTTAGTGGAACTGCTTAATATGAGATACAGAAATAAACATCTGGCTGTTTAGAGATCGATCCTCAAGCGCATCGGATCACCATGTATCGTTTATATAATGCTGTCACTGATGAGACGGCCGTGGTTTACCCCCCCCCATGGGAACCGGCCAGAAGATAAAAACGATCATCCCTGCAAAAAATATGTTGCTTTAAAGCCTTGATGTTTTGAAACGATCTGTCTTCCAAGCGATTTTGATTCGAAATGTTTGACAATCGCCCGATTGGTTTCTAAATTTGTTTGAGATTATTAGATTCATAAATTTCAAGATGTACCTTATCCCTTACCCGGATCGAGGAAAATTAGATGAATTCTTCATCATCATTGAAAAAAGAGCTTAAGGACTGTCGCAAAACGAAGGATCGCTTGCAGGACAGCGAATTGAACTATCGCAACCTGGTTGAAAACGCCAACGCGGCCATATTCGTGGCTCAAAATGGAATCATTCAATATGCCAATCCCAAAGCTGAAGCACTTTGTGGGTATTCACGTCGGGAACTGATGTCAAAACCCATTTCCGCCCTTATTCACGAAAAAGATCGTGAAATGGTGATCGAACACCAAGAAAGGGGCCTTAACGGTCAGCGCCTTCCCGAAGTGGCTTCTTTTAGAATTGTTCACAAAACGGGTGTGACGATCTGGGTAGAGTTGAAAACGAATTTATTCTCCTGGAATGATCAGCCCGCCATGCTGGGTGTTTTGACAGACATCACCCAAAGAAAACAGGCTGAGGATAAATACCATCGTGTTCTTGACAGTCGCTTCGAAGGATACATGTTGCTGGATGAAAATCGTGTTATCATCGAAGTCAATAAGGCCTTACTAAAGATATCCGGTTATGGGCGTGATGACTTTATCGGTCAATTGGTCGATAAATTCTACGATAAAGCCTCCCTTAAATTCTATTCGGCAAGCCCCGATCACTTCAGCTTTGAAGCCTTATTTCGCGCCAAGGATGGCCGCTTAATTCCCATGCTATTTAGCCGCAGCACGCTCAATGATGAAAATAACCGGCTTACAGGTTTTATGGTTTTTCTAACGGATCTAACCGAATTAAAAGAAACGCAGGAAGAACTGAAAAGGGCCGAACAACGATACCGCAAAATGGTTCAAAACGCCGTGCAGGGAATGTTTCAAATTCGGCTTTCCGGAGAGTTTATTCGCGTTAATCCGGCGTATGCACGTATTCTGGGATATGATTCTGTTGATGAGATCCTTGCGCTCAAAGAGGGTGCTGTTAAATTTTATTTTAATCCTGAGGACCGTGCCCGGTTGATCCGGACACTGCAAAAGAAAGGCATGGTTGAAAATCATGAACTGCGGCTGAAGCGCAAAGATGGCAAACCCGTTTGGGTACTAACCAATATCCGAATGATCGAGCGCGAGCACGGAGACGCCATTCTCGAAGGCATCATGGTCGACAATACCAAGAAAAAGGCTCTGGAAAAAGAGCTGAGGCGTGACCGTAAAAAATTTCGTAATCTTGCCATCCATGATAATTTAACCGGGCTTTACAACACCCGTCACCTTTATCAAATACTGGATAATCTCATTGAAGATAGCAAATTGACACGCAAGCCGTTTTCTCTGGTATTTATGGATATGGATAACTTCAAGCGTGTGGTCGACACCTATGGACACCTGAATGGGAGTCAGGCCCTCAAGGAAGTCGCCCAAACCATCAAGGGCTGTTTAAATCGGCCGTGCTTTGGCGTTGCCTATGGCGGTGATGAGTTTGTTATCGTGCTGCCCGGCTTTGATAAGACCCAGGCTTCGGAAATGGTTGGACAAATTCGCAAGATGATGATGGAAACGGCCTATTTAACCAAGGCCGGTTACCATGTGGATCTGGGGGCCAGTTTTGGGATCGCCACCTTTCCGGATGACACCGATAATCGCGAAGGCCTGCTCGCACTCGCCGATCAGGCCATGTTTCATATTAAACAGACCAGCAAGGGATTAATCGGTACGACTCATTCGTAGTCTTTGCTTCGATCCGCCGTTTGCTTACAGGGGCCGTATCTCAATTAGTGATATGGCCGCCCATTTAAATGGAACAGCCCCGACGATGCAGTCCTTGTTTAAATTTACGCTGATTTAAAAGAATTCGCAAAATATGAAAGCAAAAGAATTAGCAAAGCTTCGCTAGTATATTAATATATATATACGAAAATTCCGATCCCGATCAGAATATATATCGGGTGAAACATGCGTCCGAAATAGTCGAGGCGCTTCGCCCGTATACCCTTCCCCGTGCGAAGCGCTCTATGCTTTGCCACGGTTATTACAATCCCCGACAAGATGAGAACGTAAACGGCAAAATACATGTAATCCAGGGCAACAAGATACCCGATATTCGGTAACTGGCCGGCTGCTTCCATTCTCAGGAAAACCGCGGTCAGCAGGGCTATCACGCCGAGACTCATTCGCGCAACAAATGGTGGGCCCTCGGGAGATATAAAGAGCATTATGTATCCGAGCAAAATGACGATAAACAAAGGCACCAAATTCTTTAGGACGTAGCTTTTTGCATTTCTTTCTATCTTCGTGACGACATTGAACCGGGAGTAGCTTATGGCTGTATCCGCTTCTGCATGGAACATGCTCGGGTTGCCGAGAGTCGAATCAGCAGCACCTATATCCGAAAACACCAGGATGTCCTGCAGATGCCATGGCGCCTCTTCGCTGAGGCCTAAATATTCCTTTAAACGCTCGGCCGGTGTTCTGTTGCCGTAGCGTTGCATCCCGATATCGTCGGTAACAAATACAAGACGCTCACTATTGAATTTTTCATGTCTAAAGCGGATACTCAATGTTTGCGAGTCAAACGGA
>JASFGH010000011.1:0-19851 GCA_050123865.1 Desulfobacterales bacterium
AAGACCTCGCAATCAATTTACAAGGCTACGGCCTGAACATCATGAAAATGCCGCTTGTGATGCAATACAACAAGCGCGACCTTGAAGCTGAAGGCGTTCCGTTAATGTCGATTGAAGAGATGGAAAAAGCCTACAATCACCAGCTCAAGGTGCCATCATTTCCCGCCAGTGCTGTAACCGGAGAAAATGTGAATGCGACGTTGAAGACTGCGCTGGTGTTGATGCTGAGGTCACTTAAAAAAGAGGCCGGCTGGTAAAAACTTGCTTCCAGACGGCCATCTTTTGCCCGCTGGCTGTGTTAAAACCATTTTCAATTAATCCAAAAAATCATTTAATGAAGTTTAGCTGCGACCGTAATTTGACAGAAATATCTGGAAATTTAATTGCAGATTGGCATTGAATGGATCTGAGGTTGCTTCTATGGATCGATGCCGGATCAGTCCTGAAATTCGCGCCGATAGGTCTTGCCGGATCCCATCATCACGCTTATGGGGTGCAGTGTTTGGATGTTTTCACAGACGATTTTAATGGCCGCTGCAATCGGTATGGAAATCAACGCCCCAACAATTCCCCACAACCAGCCCCAGAATAAAAGCGACAGCAATACCACCACCGGGCTTAAATTCAATTGATCCCCCATCACTTTGGGAGCCAGCGCATTTCCCATGCCCATCTGGATCGTGGTCACCGCAAAAAGGGTAATGACCGCGGGCCACAACGACGGGTAAAATTGTACCAGTGCGAGCAAAACAGGTGGAATGGAAGCCACGATCGAGCCGACCGTGGGAATAAAATTAAGAAAAAACGCCAGTGCCCCCCAGGTAACGGCAAAATCCACCCCGATAAATTCCAGCACCAGCCAAACCAGAACACCGGTAGTCGAGCTGATCAAAAATTGCAATGACAGATATCGCCGAATCTGCCCGGTGATCGAAAATGTAATCTGGCTGATCTGGTCGGCATTCTCAGTTGAAAAAGATTTGAGGATTTTGTAACGGAAAAAAGGTTTGCCCAGCAGTATAAAAAAAAGAAAAATAATGACCAGAACCAGCTGGGAGATAAACACAAAAATAGATCGTGACAGAGATGCCAGAAAACGGCCAATGTTTTGCCCCCAGTTTATGCCTGCCAGGGGATCAACCTCCAGGTTCCATTTGCTGGTGACCAGGGTGAGCAGTTCGGTGAAGCGCGCATGGTATTTCGGGTAAGCAGCGGCAAAAGCGGCAAAGCGTGCATACAGAAAGGTGAAAGACAGATAAAATATTCCAACTAAAATGATCAGGATGATAATAACCGCCAGGGTGGTCGGTATTTTGCGGGCCGTCATAAAGTTGATGGCCGGGCCGATGAGAAATGACAGCAACCATGCAATAATCAACGGCAGGATGACAGATTGCGCGGCTTTTAATACAACCCCCACAGCAACCAGCACCAGGATACCCAGAAAAATAAATGTTATCTTGCCTCTATCAAATTCCATTATAAGATCTTTAGGGACACGTCCGGCACTAAAATTTGGTGCAAAGAGTATCCCAACCCAGCCCGCCGGGTCAACTGCAAAGTTCCGAACCCTCTTATTCCAGTACATGTAGCAAAAACCTAATTTGAAACGATCAAAATTTTTGGGCTGCTTCCCTCAACAACTCCTGAACTGCGGGATCGAACCAACGGTTCAGAAAATCTTCGGCATCGGATTGGCGTATTTTTTTGTACCGGGAACGCACCGCTTCAACGCGATTTTTCTTTGCCAGCGCAAGACCCCCGGCCGGCATATCCGTCAGGGCAGCGATTTTGGTAACAGCCGTTTTTTCCACGTCTTGTGCGGGAGCGACGCCATCCACCAGACTGATTTCAAGCGACTGATCCGGCTCCAGAAATTCTCCGCTAAACACCATTTCGGTGGCCCGGCGATCACCGATGATTTGCCTTAGAATTAAATCGGCCAGTCCTGGCACCGATAGTCCAATTTTGACTTCGTTAAATCCAATTAATATACGGCCTGCGGCAACAAAACGGAAATCGGTACTCAAAGCCAAGATGGCTCCGCCGGCGGTGGCATGGCCGGCGATGGAACTGGCAGTGGGCATTGGCATAGTGTACAGGTCTAATAGCGCCTTATTAAGGGTAGTATAAAAATCCATCATTTCCACACGACCCATTTGAAGCAAACGCGGCAAATCCAGGCCGATGCTGAAGAATTTGTCACCACCGGCCAGTACCATTCCCCGAAATTCATTCTTTATGCGCCTCAACTCCAAAGTCAGATCACCAATCAATTCAGGACTGATGGCGTTGATGACACCGTTGTTTAATCGCAAGATGGCGATATCCTCATGCGCCTCGAGGTTGACCTTGGGCATAAGTCCTCCTGACCGCTTCTAAAATATTTGAAAGGCCAACACCGGCTTCTTCTTTGACGACAATATCTGCCGTGGGAAAGGCGGGCTCGATATTCACTTCTACGATTTTGGCCCCTTTTTGCTGTGCCACGGCGGGCAAAGACGCTGCCGGCTGGACCACTGCAGAAGTACCGATGACCAGCATCAGTTTGCAGTTCGACGCTTCCTGATAGGCTTTCTCCAGAGCGCCTTGGGGTAGTTGTTCACCAAACAACACCGTATTGCGGATGAATTCATTGCGGATAGTCCAGTATTTGGACGGATCCTCCCTGAACGTTTCGCCCTTTGGCCGATTGACCTTGCATCGATGTTCACAAAGTTCACATTTCTCGAAATCTTTTAAAAAAACTAAGTCATTCATCTGAATGTTTCAGTTACCAGAGGTAAAAAAGCAGATCATAAAGGTTTTAAAACAGCTTACCTATTTCAGTATCTAATTCCCTATCATGCATATATACAGTCCGACGCAAGCTCATCATGCACGGTTGTCCTTCTTAAAGGCCACGGGTAAAGAAGGTTCTGGGCTTTTAAATGGTTTGAAGGGTCCCAGAGGTATCAAAAGATCTTCCTCAAAACGAAATTCCTGAATCCCGTCACTGAAGGTAATCAACACTTTAGTGGGTTGCAGTTGAATGACCGTCATCGCATCCAATGTTTCTTTAATGACAATGTCACTGGTTATCGTCAGGTGAACAAGGGCACAGGGAAATTTTATGGTCACATGAGCTGGTCCCAGATATATCAGCGATGCGCGACACTTGCTCCTGGATAACTGGTAAAGCTGTTCACGGGGCAAATCCGATGTGGTCCACAATTCGACTTCACCTTGCTTCTGTTGTCTTCGGGCAAACTGGCTGACATTGCTACCATCTGAACAGGGGTAACTCAGAATAGCCTCATCTTCTGAATTCAGTTTGAATTGCAGGATCGGGCCGCATTTGTTGTTGAAAAAACTGGACCAGCGATAGGGTGGTTCTTTCCTTTCAGGTTCACGCAAAGAGGCACAACCCGAAACAATCAGACTGACAGAAACGAATAAAAGGCAGAGACGAAAATATTTTTTCAATTTTTTGCTTTTAAGTATTGACGCAGCTTTCCGTAAATACGAATCTCAACCATAGCCTGTATTCCTCTTGGATCAACCAACCGGTAATAAAAAATGAGGGTTGTTCGTAGGGTCGATTCGGCTTAAATATCTTCAAATTTTAATTCCGTGGTCACATCAATACTGCCTTTGATCGACCGCGCAACCGGACAAAAATCAGCGTGGAATCCATGCACTTTCTGAGCGGTTTCCTTCTGCTCAGGTTTTAATTTAAGATAATAGGTCACATGAATTCGGCGGATGACCAGCACCTTGCCATCTTTTTCAATCTCCCCCCGTGCCTCTGAAATCAATCGCCCTTCACCTGCCGGAATTTCACGCGCTTCCAGCGCGCCGCCAAAAGTACCGGTCAGTCAGCCCGCAGCGGCCGCAACGACATAATCCAAGGTGGTTGCGTGCGGTTCGTGAACCTGCGGGTCAACGCCGTAATGCTCGGCAATTTCAGAATGCACACCAAACTTTATCGGTTCATCCTCCTGGGGCAAGTAAGCACGTCGAAAAGGGCCTTTGACGCGTTCAATTTTTACCTTGGAGATATAGACAATTTCTTCGCTCATGGTTTCTCCTTTTGCATTTTTCACCACGAAAGCACGAAAGAATGGAAACACGAAAAAATACCCAAAAATATAAACTCGTGCTTTTAAAAATTTCGTATTTTCGTGATTAATTTTTTAAATAATAATCGAATAGATACAACTTTCACCGTTGGAAACTAACTACCGCCATCTTTAAGGCGCCGGGCAATGGTGCGGGCGGAGAGGATACCACTGGCCGAGGCCTGGATCAGGCCGCGGGTAATGCCGGCGCCGTCTCCGATGGCAAATAAATTTTCCACGCCGGTTTCCAACTCCGGCGACAACTCAATGCGATTGGAATAAAATTTGACTTCAACCCCGTATAAGAGCGTATGGCGTGAATAGACACCCGGAGCGACTTTGTCGAGTGCCTGCAACATTTCAATAATACTTTGAAGATGCCGGTAGGGAAAAACGAAACTGAGATCACCGGGGGTGGCCTCTGAGAGCGTTGGTCGTGTCAGGCAGCGATTAATGCGCTCCGGTGTGCTGCGCCGCCCGGCTAGCAGATCTCCCAGTCGCTGAACAATTGGCCCATTGCCCAGAAGATTTGCCAGCCTGGCAATGTATAGCCCGTATCCAATCGGGTCGTCAAATGGTTCAGTGAACGCGCTGCTGACCAAAATGGCAAAGTTGGTATTGTCGCTACTTTTATAGGTATGGCTGTGGCCGTTGACCGTGACGACCTGCTTGGTTTTTTCGATAACCACTTCACCATAAGGATTCATGCAGAACGTGCGCACCTTTTCATCGAAGGTTTTAGAGTAATAAATCAGTTTTGATTCGTAGATAATATCGGTAATTTCCTTTAAGACCGCAGCCGGCAATTCCACCCGAACGCCAATATCCACCGGGCTGGCCTGGGTTTTGAGGCCTAAAGATTCCGCCTGTTTTTTCATCCAGCTAGCGCCTGAGCGCCCCGGTGCGGCAATAACAAATTTGCTGGTAAAAGTCTCGCCGCTTTCCAATTTGACACCCTGGATGCGGCCGTTTTTAGCAATCAAACTTTCAACCGGGCTGCTAGTGCGGGTCTCGACGCGACCCACCATAGACTGGCGCAGTCGATCTAAAACCACCTGGCAATTCTCCGTGCCAATATGCCGGATACGTGACGGGATGAGATTCAAATTGGCCAGACGGGCCCGGTCGGCTAAATCTTCAAGCTGGGGTGATGCCTCTCCAAATATCTCATCAGGTGCACCATGATCGACCCAGATTTTATCTGATGTCTGTAGGATTTGATTGAGCGAATCGGGCTCCAGATATTCCCCCAACAACCCTCCGACCTCGGATGATAAAGTCAATTTGCCGTCACTGTAAGCGCCGGCCCCTCCCCATCCACAAAGCATGTCATTCGAATTGCGGCGTTTGCGCTCACTGAGATCTTTGCCCAGCTCGAGCAAAAGAATCGGTTCAATTCCCTCATCGGCCAGAGTTAGGGCTGAAAATATCCCGGCGGGACCTGCTCCGACGATAATGACTTTGTAGTCCATAGATACCTCACAATCCAATTGAGCTTATAATTGAAATTACCACGAAAGCACGAAAGAAGGAAAACACGAAAACCAAAAAAATAATATTTCGTGCTTTTTTAATTTCGTGTTTTGGTGGTTAATCATAATTTAACCGACCCGTGACGAACGAATTGAAAGAATGGTTAAAGAGCCTGATAAGCCTCCATGAGCCGGTCCACCAGATCAGAAAAATACTGAATGGCCTTCTCGATGGGTTCAGGCGACTGCATATCGACGCCGGCATCTTCAAGTTCATCCAGCGGATATTTGCTGCCGCCCAATTTTAAAAAATTTAAGTAAGCCGTTTTGGCGGATGCGCCTTCATTGACGACTTTATCCGCCAGCGCTATGGCCGCTGATATCCCGGTTGCATATTTATACACGTAAAAAGCAGAATAAAAATGCGGGATTCTCAAACACTCAAGGCTTAGCTCCGGGTCCAGGACCAGTGTATCGCCAAAGTATATTGCCAGCAGTTCACGGTATGTTGCCGTAATCACATCTAGAGTTAGCGGCTCATTATCTTCAACGATTCGATGGGTCATCTTTTCAAACTCAGCAAACATCGTCTGCCGGAAAAGCGTGGCACGCAGGTTGTCGATTTCCCGGTTTAGTATGTAAGCTGTTCGGGCGGGATCGTCTTTATAATAGTCCAGAAGATAGCGGCTCAGCAGGTTTTCATTAAAAGTAGACGCCACCTCGGCGACAAAAATCGTGTAACCATGATACACGTAGGGCTGGTGCTTATTGGAATAAAATGAGTGCATCGAGTGGCCGGCTTCATGCAGCAGCGTATACACACTGTTGATGTTCCGCGCTTCATAATTCAGCAGAATATATGGGGGTGAATCGTAACTCCCTGCAGAATATGCACCACTTCTTTTGCCTCGATTTTCATAGCGATCCACCCATCCGCCGAGCAAACCTTCCTTTAATACGTTTACATATTCATTTCCCAATGGGCGCATGGCCTGAATGCCGATATCGGTCGCCTCCTCGTAAGGGATGTCAAAGGTAACATCGCCGACAATCGGCACATACGTATCATAAAAGTGCAGGTCCGATAAAGCAAGGGCCTGCTTGCGAAAATTCAGATATTTAAAAAGCGGTCCCAGATTGTTTTTGACCGTTTCGATGAGGGTGTCATAGACACTTTCCGGGATACGATCGCTAAACAAGGCTGATGCCCGGCAATTGTCAAAACGACGAACTCTGGAATAAAAGAGGTCTTTTTTGATGGAATGCAGCAATGTCGCTGCCAGGGTGTGCTGATGATCCTGGTAAGCCTGATAATATTGACCAAAGGCCTTCTTACGAAGATCTCTGTCAGGGCTGATCAGGAAGGTGCTAAAATTACCGTGACTGAGCTCGATCTCTTTTCCGTTCTCATCTTCCAGATGGCCGAAATTCAAATCGACATTGTCCAATTGCCCGAAAACCTGTGAGGGCGTTTGTGCCATCTCTTGGCTCATGGCCAGAATGCGTTCAACCGTCTCACTGCGGGTGTGCGGCTTATATCGCAGGATCTTTTCAAGATGGAATTTATATTCCGCCAGTGATTCGTTGTCCAAAAACGATTGCATTTTATCGTCAGGTATGGCCTGGATCTCGGGTGTCAGAAAACTTGCGGATTCCGAAGCCCGCACATGCAAACTGACGGCACGCTGATGCAATCCCAGGTAGAATTGATTTGATTTGTCTTCATCGCTTTTCAGATGGGCATAGGTGTATAATCTTTCCAGCCGGCGCTGCAATGAAAGGTGAAAATCAAGAGCTGCTTTGAGAACATCAACCGAGTCCTTCAAACGTCCCTTATAATCAGCATAAGAATCGATTTGGCCCTCAACTTCGGCCAACCGATTTTTCCATTCTTCATCTGATGCAAATAAAGGTATCAGATCCCATTTATGAGCATCCGGTATGTCTTTGCGTTCGGGTATGGACTGTGTCGTCATTTCACAGTTCCTTTCTTCAAACTGCAATGGAAGTTTCAGCAGGAAACTTTTTTGCGCGCCGCGTGGATGGCGGCCAGCAATCCGGCCGGGCCGGTACCTAAAATGATAACATCGTATTCTTTCTTTTCCGGCATGAGTCGTCCTCCTAAATTAACATTCTGTTGTACCGCCGCAGTTGGATTCGGGTTTCAGTCAGTTGGCCGGTTTCCAACCGTTTAATTGGTTTGATTGGTTTAATTTGTTCAATTGGTTTGGCTTTAGTCCGACTAGTTCAACCAATGAAACTAATCAAACGAATCTAACGAGGTTTTAAATATCCGAACCTATGAACCTTTGAACCCTGAACCTCTGATAAATTTTTGAGTGCCTGCGTGGCCAGCATCTTTTTCTTGATGCGCGGCGGATAAAGCTTTTCGACTTTGTTGGCCTTATAGTCAAAGCGGTTGATGTAAAGCCGGCGTATGGGGCTGCCGTATAAACTGATCATAATGGTTATGCCGTCAACCGGGTTTCCCGTTTGATGAATGCCTTCGTTTAGCGGGCGCGTCAGCTCGATTTCTCCCGGCTGCAAATATACCGGAGCGGCTTGCAGGAGTTGGGCAAAGCCTTCAACAGAACCATCATCTTCGCGGCTGTACCGTATGACCCCCAGTTCCCCGACAGCTGAGCCCGATAGCCCCCAGGAATTATGATCGTGAATCGGCGTATAATCGCAGGGGCCGTACAAAAACATGCGCAATGAAAAAAGCCGCTTCGGATTAAGGTACAGTAAAATCTCATCATCGATCATCTGGGCCTGCCGCAGATCCGGGTACGGGTTGCCGGCTTTGATGTTGTGTAACAGCTTTTCAAACAGCGCTTGATTCCGCAGAAAACCCGGGAGCTCATTTTGAAAAAATTCAATTCTGGCCGCATCCCCGGAAATCCCTTCGACGCGTTCGGACCAGCGCTGACATATTTCCAGCAGCTCTTTCGGCGGCTTGGATGGCTTCGGCATAGAGTTGCCTCCTTGTTATTGTTTTCACCGCAGAGCACGCAGAGATCGCAAAGTTTTTTCTTTTTGCTTTCCGCTGAGAGGGCGGAAAGCAAAAAACAATCTGCCTTAGGCACGTATCAAAAAAATAACAACCTGAAGGTGTTAGCAATTATTACTGCGACCTTTTGGTTAACGTTTTCGTTTTTAGAATAAGATTTTACCCGCAGGGTTGAGATGTTTTGCCTTGTCGGCGTCTCAGCGACAAGGCAAAAAAATTATCTCTCTGCGATCTCTGCGTCTGCGGTGAGGAAATCATTCAATATTTTCTAACCGCACGTACTGGTCATAATAGGCGGCGCCGGAGCCAATGTCGGTTAATTGGGCTGCAATCAGCTGGTTGACACCGCCCCCCCGACTGATCCAGTCGCCGCGGCGGTAGATGGCTACATCCGGGTGGAGCCCTTCCATGGTTTGTACTGCAACCCGCAGTCTCCCCTGCGGCGAAACCAGCTCGACAGGCCTGCCCAGGTTTAATTCCTTCAGGCAGAAACTGTCGGGTGCCACCCACACTTTTGGTGGCTTTTTTTGATCCTCAGGTAATATCTGCGAATGGATGGCTTTTCGGCGTACCAGGGATAACAGGCGCAACGGGTATTTGGCCGGCGCTATGGGTTCGGGATGCAGGATATACGGAAAACGGTAGCGGCCATCCTGATGGGCAAAGCACAAATCTTGATAAGCAATGGGCGATCGATTGGATCGCACACAGCCACAATCCCGCAAATGTTCGAGCGTCGTGGATAAATAAGGAGAATCTAAAGATGCTCGCATGCAATCTTCGGCAGACGGCAGCTCAACTGCTGGTTCCAGGCGTTTGCCAATCTGCCTGAGAATCCAGTAATCATCACGGGCTTCGCCGGGGGCAGTCAATGCCGGGCAGACGAATTGGACCTGTTCATGCAAATAAGACCCGATGATGTCCTCCTGTTCCATAATTAGCGTACTGGGCAACACCACATCGGCATGCTGGGCAGTATCCGTCATAAAGGCATCGACCACAACTTTAAAATCGACGCTGCTAAAAGCCTTTAACATGAGCTGTGAGTCCGGTGCCTGATTGATGACATTGGAACCGTTGACCCAGAGCATCTCAATCGGCGGGTTCTCGGCCGCCAGAATTTGCCGGCCAACTACCGGAAACTGAAAGGAGCGCCGCGGCAGTTTTTCCTTTTCCCGCAACCACTTCAAATTCAGGTTACGATAGGAGTGCAACTGAAAATAGCTGCCGCCGCCCGCGCGCCCGATATTGCCGGAAAGCAAGGATAGCGCATTAATAAATCTTACATTTTCGCCGCCGTATCGATAGCGCTGCACGCCGGTGCCGATCAGGGTGCCGACCGGCTCCTTTAGCGCATAACAGGTATAGATCTGTTCAAGATCCGCTTGGGATACGTCACAGGCTGCAAGCAGATTGTTTATCGGCCGGGCTTTGATCAAATCCAAAAATTTCTCGGGTGCTCGCGTGTGAGCTAAAATCTTTGGATCGATCCCATCGTTTTGATGCAATAACTGCAGGATGGCAGCTGCCAGGAAGCGATCTGTGCCGGGTCGAATCCGAATCTGCAGGTCTGAATAAGATTGGTTCCCATCGCCGCCCGGCGAGATCGTTACCACCCGGGTGCCGTTTTTACGCGCTTTTTTAACAAGGACTGCGGTGTGTACAGAGCTGCGGGAAAGATCTTTGCCCCAGTTGACAATTCGGGAGGCATTGAGCAAATCGTTGATGTCATTGTTTTCCCGGGACCCAAAATCATGCACGCCGGCCATGTAGCCGGCGGCATCGCACAGCGATCCGCGCACCCGGCTGCTTCCCAGGCGGTCAAAAAGCAGGGTAGTGGCTTCTTTTAAAACCCCTTTGGCGCCCTCGTTATGGATGTGCAAAATAGCCGTGGGGCGGGAGCGCAACGCCTGAATCTTGGCGGCGCACAGCTCGAGTGCTTCGTCCCAGCTGATGGTCTGCCAGCCGGTCTGCGTCTTCAGTTGCGGAGAGGTGATGCGATGGGGGCTTTGGACCCTTCTGACGTGATCCTTGAGCTTGGCGCAGGTAAATCCGGCGGTAAAAGGATTGTCGGGATTTCCCTTAGCCGTCACTTTGCCGTCTGCCGTATGTTCGACGATTATCGAACAGGCGTCCGGGCAATCCATGGTGCATGCAGTGGTTGCTTTTTCTTTTTTTTCATTCATTATCCGTAACTTAAGCAGCGGAAAAAATTTAGCTTTACTATTAATTTGTGTAGGCAGCAAAACCTTAAACTGAAAGACATGTGAAATTTAGAAATTTCAGCCAATAATGCTTTAGGTTTTCTCATGTCTTTTAGGTTCCTTAAAATCATCCAAGACCAGGATTGAGACCTATGCCATTCAGATGACCGATATCGTTCCATGTTTCGATTACCCAACGGGTAGTGCCGTAAAATGTGCCATGCGTAATCAGACTCAAGCTGGCATTGTTGGTGGTAAAGCAGCGTGGATGGTCCAGCGGCAGACCGGCAACGTAACGAAAGATGCTATCCAGAACCCCACCGTGAATGACCAGGGCAATGTTGGTGCCGGCCCTCCGGAGCAGCAGGTCGTCGATGAATGAAGCATTCCGCTGATAATGCTGTCGATGGTTTTCACCCATGGGGATCATGTAATCCGGATCATTCTCATCCAATTTTTCTAAGATCTCTGAATGCTTGGCCTTTATCTCAGGAACGGTCAAACCTTCAAGAACACCGTAATTTCTCTCCCGGATGCGACTATCGGTTTCGACCGTATGACCTGTGTGATGCGCGATTATAGCAGCCGTCTCTTGTGCGCGTCCCAGATCACTGCTGATCAATGAATTGAATTCAAATTCCTTCATCCGAAGACCCAGGGCCTCGACTTGATTTCGACCGGTTTCAGTGAGATGGCTGTCTCCATGACCCTGGAAACGCTCATCTGCATTCCATCTGGTTTCGCCATGACGGATAGCCAGCAAAGTTGTTATATGGTTTGTATTCATCATGCCCATTTTCCCTTCTTTGATGAATCAACGACACGAAAGTAATCCTATAACATTGTTAGTCTTTTATGAATTGTCATCTGTTCCTATTAAATATTTAATGTCATACCGAGAAATAAAAGTTGTCTGGTAGTCTGTTTTTTTGGAATAACAGCACTTGATTCTATGGCATTTTTTTTGAATCTAAGTGGTATCCGGGCAGATGCGGCGCTTTGAAGTTTTAATCGCTTGTCCGCTACTATTTTAATTTTTCTCTGACCGACGACACCTTGCTTTTCATACGGCCGGAGGGGCCCTTGCGATAATCCGCTTTTAGCGACAGGGTTATGCGGTTGCAGTCCTTTTCAAGCGCTTCAAAGCAGCGATTTACGAGGGCCATCACATCATTCCATTCCCCCTCCACACAGGTGCCCATGGGATTCAGCTCGTAAGGCAACCCGCTGTCTTTAATCAGTTTGAGGGCGCGGGCGACATACGGGCTCAAACTTTCGCCCTTGTCCAGCGGAAAAATTGAAAATTCAACGATCGTGCTCATCTTAACCTCTCTCAATCGGTCTATGAATCTACGAGTTTAATTGGTCGTTTTAAAATACATAAAGTCCACCGTGGTTAGAATCCGGTTTGTTATTGGTTATTCGTTATTTGTTATTTGTGTTGATAGATATGAATATAAAGCAACTTGCAAAGATGTCAGATTCAAATAACCAATAACGAAAACGACCCTACACCATTAGCCAGAGGCCAGTGACCAGAAGCCATCCGCCGGTTACATTGACAGGGTCATTTGATTTCATTATATTTCTTCATCTTAGAATACCATTTCGAGCAAACTGTCAACCTTATATCTTTCCAATTGAGCATCCTGAGGAGGACACCATGCAGGACGTCAGGCCCCAGAATTACCGCATACATCTAATTCCTGACCTGAAGCAGTTTACATTTGCCGGTGAGGTAATGCTTCTGGTTGAAGCGCCAAATGCCATCGAAGTGCTGCGGCTAAATATACTTGAACTCAATATTATAGAATGTACGGTCGAACAAAACAACGATTGGATGGAATGTCAATTTGAAACAGATGCAGAAAAAGAAGAACTGCAAATTCACCTTCCCCAAAAAATGGGCGGCGCCATCCGGATTCAGGTTCGCTATGAGGGCCAGATCAACGACAAAATGGCCGGTTTTTATCGCAGCCAATATAGCCATTCAGGCAAAAGCGAATTTATTGCCGTGACCCAATTTGAAGAAAGCGATGCCAGAAGAGCCTTTCCGTGTATGGATCACCCTGCCAAAAAAGCGACCTTTGATATCAGCATGGATATCGACAGCAACCGGGTGGCCATATCAAATGCTGCGATCAAACAAGAAACACCTTTGGATAACGACAAAAAACGCGTGACCTTCGAACAAACGCCCAAAATGTCGACTTATCTGGTATTTTTCGGCGTCGGCGAATTTGAATTTACCCGGGACACCGAAGATCCCCGGGTGCGGGTGGCCACGCTGCCGGGGATGAAACCCTATGCTAAGTTCGGCCTGGAGTTCGGCCGCAAAGCGCTGGTATTCAGCGAGAAGTATTACGGCATCCCCTATCCGCTTCCCAAGATGGACCTGATTGCGATCCCCGATTTTGCGTTCGGGGCCATGGAAAACTGGGGGGCGATTACCTTTCGTGAAAATTTACTGCTGCACTATCCGGAGGTGACGTCTAAATCCGGCCAGGAGCGCATCTGTGAAGTCATTGCCCACGAAATTGCCCATCAGTGGTTCGGCAATCTGGTTACGCCCGAAGACTGGAAATATTTGTGGTTAAACGAAAGTTTTGCCACCTATTTCGGCTATGGGGTTGTCGCTCACTATTATCCCCAGTGGGAAACCTGGCAGCAGTTTTTATGGGGGAGCACCGGCAGTGCCATGGCGCGCGATGCGCTCCTGGAAAATTTTGCCATCGAGATTCCGGGCGGCGAGCATGTGGTAATCAATGTCAGCACGGCACCGATTATTTACAGCAAAGGCGGTAGTATTTTACGGCAGGTTGAAGGCTATATCGGTGCCGAGAACTTCCAGAAAGGTCTGCAGGACTATCTCAAAACCCATGAATATGACAACGCTGCCAGCCACAACCTGTGGGAAGCTTTTGAGAAAGTCTCCGAGCAACCCATCGGCGATATGATGAAAAGCTGGATCGAGCAACCGGGATTTCCCGTGATCTCGGTCAAAAAGCAGGGTAACAAACTGCATTTGGCCCAGCAGCGTTTTAGCTATCTGCCGGCTGATTCCGACCAGCAATGGCAGGTGCCCATCACTATTCAATTTTATACAGGTATAAAACGGAGCGAACGGCTGACATTTTTAATGGGCAGCGCCACCCACGAGATCGAGCTTCCCAAACAGGCGGATGCTTACAAGGTCAATGATCAACAAACCGGATTTTACATTGTTCGCTACCAGGACAAAGATAATCAGACGGCCCTTGGCAAGTGCGTTGCAGATCAATCGTTGTCACCCGAAGACCGCTGGGGCCTGCAAAACGATCATTTTTCATTGTGCAAACGAGGCGATATCCCCTTCCGCGAATATCTGGACTTTTTAGCCCATTACCAAAATGAGCGTGCATTTTTGCCGCTGGTCAGCATTTCAAACCACCTGCAGCACGCCGGTCTGGTGCTGGGCGCTGAAAAGCAGCAAAAAATAGCGTCGTTGGTCCGTCCCTGGTTTGAAAACGTGCTCAACGATATCGGATTTGAACCAACACCCGATGAAAAACATACCAATGCGATTTTAAGGGAACAATTGCTCTGGCATGCCGCACTGAGCGAATCGGAAAGTGCAATTGAGTTTGCCGCCAAGCAGTTTGCAGATTGGATGAAGGGCAAGACGGTGCATCCAGACATCATGAAAAGCGTCCTGCAAATTGCGGCGTTCACCGGTAACCAGCAGACGTTTGCGTCCCTTGATGAACGCTTTCAGAAATCGCAGGTGGAGCATGAGCGCATGAACATCCTCGTAGCAATGGGCTGTTTTAAAGAAAAAGAGCCGCTTGAAAATGCCCTGCAATACATTCTGGATAGCGTGCCGGCCCGCAATAAATTCGTGCCGGTGGTGGTCATGGCTGCCAATCCATATGCCATCCCGCTGTTGTGGGACTGGTATGTGTCAAATTTAAAACCAATCGAGCAGTTTCACCCGATGCTGTATGAAAGGGTGGTGGCCTCCATTATTCCAATGGCCGGAATGGAGGACCCACAGGCTGTGAAAGAATTTTTTGCAGATTATATGCAAAAAAGCGACAAGGCCACGGATGTGATCAAGCTGTCTCTCGAAAAGCTGGAGATCAACCTGCTCATGCGCGCCGCCAACTAAGTTTAGATGATTAATTAACCGCAGATGTACGCAGGCTAGCGCAGGCCCTTACATTATCTTTTCCCTGGCCGACCTGGCCAAGGAAAAACTGCAGGCCCTTCGGGCAAATACTACAAAGTCAATATTTAGCTTTAAGGTAGGATTTTAACCTTAGATGGTTCAATTCAAGGGAATTTTTTATCGCGAAGCGATAGCGATTTAAGGCAATTTTGAAGACTTAATTAGATGAGGCGTCGGGGAGTTCTTCTTAAATTGATAGCGGAAAGCAATATCAGCGACTTCATCGTGCAAACTCTTGATTTAGGGAGTGCACGATTTCGCTGCTGATAATTCATTCCGCTATTATCAGGGATTGGACGGAAAAACTCCCCGACGCCTCAATTATATAATCTTATCAGGAATCATTCTCATTGACAAATACGGCCGTGACCGGTATACAGTACCCTTTTGCAAAAAAAGCTGAAGTGCTGTTGATCGCTGAGAGCAAATCTGATATTCACACAAAAATATATCCTCTGTTTTTTAGTGGTTGCTAAGAAACGTACCAATATCAAAACGTTTTTTCTACAACCCCTAATGCCGCAATTCCGCCATTCGGGATGTTAAAATGAAAAGCGGTGAAGCTCGTCCAATGTTCTACGCTGGGAGACCGTACTAGACATGAATCGGCGAACCTTCCTCAAGATTGCAGGTATGGGTAGCATTTCCCTGGCAGCCGGCTGCAGTCCTTCTGAAAAAAATCTTTTTTCACTCGTACACGCCCCGGACGATATGGTCACCGGAAAAGCCACATGGTACGCATCAACCTGCCGCGAATGTCCGGCCGGCTGTGGTATTATGGCCAAAAACCGTGAAGGACGCGTCATTAAAGTCGAAGGTAACCCCCTGCACCCCATCAACAAGGGTAAACTCTGCATGCGGGGCCAGGCTGCCCTGCAGGCCATTTACAACCCCGATCGCATCAAAACGCCTTTGCTCAAAGATAAAAACGGGTGGCAGCCGATCTCATTTGCCAAAGCCCAGTCAATGCTGAAATATAAAATCCACGATGCCGCTCAAAAAGGATCGGATCGAGTTCGCATGCTGACGGAAGTTGTGGGCAAGAGTCAACTGGCGCTTTTTACCGATGCGCTTAAGAAATGGAACGCCTCGGCGCCGCTGGTATTTGAGCCCTTTGCATATGAAACCCTGAAAACAGCCAATGAAACCGTTTTTGGGCGCAAGGAGCTGGTTTCTTACAATATGCAGGATGCCGATGTGCTGGTTTCTTTTGGTGCCGACTTTCTGGAAACCTGGCTATCGCCGATTGAGTACGCCCATAAATTTAAAGCCATGCACGCCCTTCGAAATGGTCAAAAAGTGCCGTTTTACCATCTAAGCCCGGTTCAATCCCTGACCGGTGCCAATGCCGACTACTGGGTGTCATGCAACCCCGGAAGCGAATATGTGCTCGCCCTGGGCCTGGTGCGCCAGGCGCTTGATATTCACAGGGGCAAAGAGCTGCCAAGGTCCTTCCGCAAACTTTTATATCAGGCAACGGCCCCCTACACCCAGGATCGGGTTTTGGAAGCATCGGGCCTGTCTTTGGGATTCTACGAAAATCTGGTCATCGAGCTGATGGGTGCCCGCAAACCCCTGGTGCTGGGCACCGATACCGGCGCCGGCGATATAAAGGGCCTGCAGACCAATGTGGCGGTCAATTTATTGAATTTGCTGCTCGATCCGGATTTATCGTTGCTGGATTTCAACAATCGCCACCGGATTGAAATTGCCGCGGCACGATCCGAGGTGCTGCAATTTTTAAAGTCCCTCCAATCTAATGCAGTTGATGTTTTGATTCTCAACAATACCAATCCAGCCTTTAGTTTGCCGCCCAAAAACGGCGTGAAAGAAGCCTTAGAGCAGAACGACCTGTTTGTGGTGAGTTTTAACAATTTCATGGATGAAACCGCTCAGCTGGCGGATTTGATTTTTCCGGTCGCCATGCCCCTTGAAACCTGGGATGAATACAGTGGCTGGCAGACCGTCAACTCCACCCTGCAACCGGCTATGGGCCGCTTAACGCAAGCCCCCCATATCGGTGACGTCATCATGAACACGGCTTTTGAAAAAGAAAAACCGGCTGAAAATTATAAGACATACCTGTTTTCCAGACTGGTGGCGGAGCGTAAAATCGAAGATGAAAAGGGTTGGGTGCGACTTCTCCAGGTAGGCGGCGCGTTCGATACCATGGCAATGACCGATTCAGCCAAACTTGACCTGAAACCGCAAAAAATAACGGCTGTGCTATCCAAATCTGTAAAATCGGATGCCTCTGATCTGGCATTCAGCGCCAAACCGTCCATCCGGTTTTTTGACGGTCGGGGCGCCAACAGACCCTGGTTGTGTGAAATCGCGGATCCATTAACGCGAGTGGCCTGGCAAAGTCCGGTCAGCATGCATCCCGCCACGGCCCAAAAACAGAATATCACCCAGGGCGATATCATCCAGATCGAATCGCAATGGGGCACTCTGGAGGCCCCGGTTTACGTGAACGAATTTGTCAGCCCCGGCCTGCTGGTCATGAACATCGGTCAGGGACATCAGGCCTATGGGCGTTACGCCCAGAACAAAGGCGTAAACCCTCTGGTCATCTTGCCGCCTGAAGCAGATAAGGGCTCTGGGGGTCCGCATTTTTCAACCGATCAAATAAAACTCCGTCCAACAGGCCGGAAGCTGAAGCTGGCTAACATGTACGGCAGCCGCACCCAGCACGATCGACCCTTTGCGCTGACCGTCGGCCTGACGGAACTCAACCAGGGAAAAATGCCCGAAAGAACCGGCCTGACCATGGAAGATTTTCCCTTAACGCTGCCGCTGCCCGAAGGTTATGATCCCGAACGGGATTTTTATCCGCCCCATGATCACGAAAAATACCGCTGGGCCATGGTGGTCGATCTGGATCGCTGTATCGGGTGCGGCGCCTGCACGGCCGGGTGCTATGCCGAAAATAACGTCGGTATTGTGGGGGAGGATCGGGTGATCGAAGGGCGCGAAATGTCCTGGTTGAGCATCGAAAGATTTCAGAATCCGGATCAGCCGCAGAAAGTCACCTTTTTGCCAATGCTCTGTCAGCACTGCGATAACGCCCCCTGTGAGTCGGTCTGCCCGGTGTACGCGCCACACCATTCAAAGGAAGGCATTAACAACCAGATTTACAACCGCTGCATCGGAACGCGTTATTGCGTCCAAAATTGCCCGTACAAGGTGCGGCGCTTCAACTGGTTTACCTGGCAGTGGCCCGGAGCCATGAACCTGCAACTCAATCCCGATGTGACCGTGCGCAGCAAAGGGGTCATGGAAAAATGCTCGTTCTGTATCCAGCGCATCAAGGTCGCGCACAGCAACGCCAAGAATGAAAAGCGCATGATTCGTGACGGCGAGGTCATCCCGGCCTGCGTGCAAACCTGCCCGACCGATGCGCTGGTTTTTGGCAGTTTGATGGACAAACAAAGCCAGGTCAGAAAGATGGTGGATGATCCTCGGGCCTACCAGGCCATGGGCTATTTGAACACCAAACCGGCCGTCATCTACCTCAAAAAAGTTTTACAAGAAACATAGATATTTTTATTAGCCGCAGACATACGCAGACGGACACAGACATTTTGTTCGGCCGACCCGGCTGAACAAAAACAGTCATTCGCTACGCGAAAAAACTATAAATTTATTAAAATCCTACATAACAGTTACTGAAAAATTAATAACATAAACTTGGGTTTTATTACCCAGATAAATTCACATACCGGTTAATCGCTAAAACGGCTTTATTTGGCCCGAATGGCCTGACAGGTAATTTCCGGCCAGCTTGTCCCGAGTGAGGCGATGCCTCATCGCAGGGGTCGGCCGGATATTGGTCTGCGAGCGTCTCGCGGTTAAATCAACAGAAAGTAAGAACATATGCCTCAGCTGACTTACGCGAGTATTGATCAAACCGTACTGAACACGTTGACGCCGCCCAAGAAATACTACTGGGCGATCGTGGCTATTTTGTTGGTGGGCGTGCTGATTGGCGCTGCCTGCTGGGCCTACCAGATATTCGTCGGCATCGGCGCCGGCGGGCAAAACAATCCGGTGGCCTGGGGTACCTATCTGATCAACTTTGTCTTCTGGGTGGGAATTGCTCATTCCGGAACGCTGATTTCCGCTATCCTGCATTTGTTTCGGGCCGGTTGGCGTAACCCCATTGCCCGCGCGGCTGAAACCATGACTGTTTTTGCCGTCTGCATTGCCGGGCTCTACCCATTTATCCATTTAGGGCGTGTCTGGCAGGTCATGTACATGATCCCTTATCCCAACCAGAGACTGCTGTGGCCCAATTTTTTATCACCTCTGATGTTTGATGTGATTGCCATCAGCACCTACCTGACGGTCAGCTCCCTGTTCTGGTATACGGGGTTGCTGCCGGATCTGGCTGCCATCCGGGACCGCTCCGAAGGATTACGCAAGAAAATATTTACATTCCTTTCCATGGGCTGGACCGGCGCACATGAGCAGTGGCGACATTATACGCGCGGCTATCTGTTCTTTGCCGCCCTGGCAACACCGTTGGTCATTTCGGTGCACAGTGTCGTGTCCTGGGATTTTGCGCTGGGAATCGTGCCCGGCTGGCATACCACCATATTTGCGCCTTATTTTGTGGCCGGCGCCATCCATTCCGGCCTGGCCATGGTGCTGACCCTGATGATTCCGCTGCGCAAAATATTCGGCTACCAGAAGATCATTACCCGCAGCGTATTGGAAAATGTGGCCAAGACCATTGTTTTTACCGGACTGATCGTCGGCTTTGCCTATGCCACTGAATTCTTTATCGCCTGGTACAGCCACAATGCAGTTGAAATCGAGCAGTTTCGCTGGCGGGTCACAGGTGAATACCGCTGGG
>JASFGH010000012.1:0-19769 GCA_050123865.1 Desulfobacterales bacterium
TGAAGAACATTTTAATGCGGGGTGGAGCAGTCTGGTAGCTCGTCGGGCTCATAACCCGAAGGTCGGTGGTTCGAATCCGCCCCCCGCTACCAATATGCAAAAAAAGGTTTAGACTGCGGTCTAAACCTTTTTTTGTGGGCTTCATCGAACCCTTCGCCGCGGAAAATAAATTCCGATTTTCTGAAATTGTGTTAGCCGTTTTATTTCTTTGACCCGCCTGGACAATTGTACTATATAGCATTCATCTTTTAACCGCTGAATCTTGCCTTTAAACGTGATATATTGATTGGGCATGGATTTAATTTGTTAAACTTCAATCATCATAAGGAACGTGTCTTATGGCCAATACCAAAAAACTAAGTCCGGAAAACGATAAAAACAGGCGATCTGGGTTAGACCGCAGATGGATTATTGCGCCGCACGATGGCCCCGAGAGGCGAAGTGGCAAAGACCGTAGAAAAGCTTTGGAAGAAGGCAGTCTTGTTGCGACAGAAGATAGAGACACAAGTGAAATTTCGACCATACAGGACCTGCTAATGGCCAATTCCATGCAACTGGACGCTATAGCCCAGCTATTGATCGAAAAGGGAATATTTTCCAAAGATGAGCTCTTCAATATGCTCAAACGCATTCAGCGGGAATACCAAAAAACGGGCAATATTGATGATTAAATCAACATGATTCGGAAAATTATATCAGGCGGCCAGACCGGAGCGGACCGGGCGGCTCTGGATGCTGCCATTAAACTGAGCATTCCACATGGCGGCTGGATTCCCAGGGGTCGATTAACCGAAGCGGGCCCCTTGTCGGATGAATATAACTTGACGGAAATGCCCAGCAGCAGTTACCCGTTAAGAACCGAACAGAATGTCATTGAATCAAGCGGCACCTTAATTATCAGTCACGGTCGCCTAAGCGAAGGCTCTGACTATACGCGCAAGATGGCAATTAAACACCAGCGTCCCTGGTTGCACATCGATTTAAACCAAACTCCCGCCTTTAAAGCCGCGAACATAATCCGTTTGTGGTTGGACGAAAATCAGATAGAAATTTTAAACGTCGCCGGACCGCGGGCCAGCAAAGATGCGAAAATATACAGCGCCGTTCTCAAACTAATTGAAAGCGTCTATTATTTGGAAATGATGAATACGGACCCGCCCCGCATAGCGGGTTACAAGAGACGCCATCGCAGCACACTGGACCATCCGCCCAAAACCGTCGACGAAGCTATACAGAATCTGATGAACGCGCTGCCCCTGAAAGAAAAGATTACTATCGCCAACATGTTCGAAGATGAATTGATAAATCTACATGCCTTTTTGGGACGGTACATTTTGGATAAATTTGGCCTGTGGTCCGGCAACGAAGAACTCGTTGAATCTTGTTTAGCCATTGCCGACTACCCTTTGCACAACGAAGATGATGCCGCTGCCGTAATCATTAAAGAATTTTGGCATCAGTTAAGGCAGACGCACCGACTCCGAATTATCAAATAATACGGTTCGGCCGGTTTGCCGGTATGCCCGGAAAAATCTGATTCGAATACGATTACACAAGGAGGAAGCGTGAAAACATGTCGACAACTAAAGTCTGCAAAGGACCGGGCTTTGTTAATTAAAGCGGCGCTATTTACATTGATCCCCATGCTCTTATCCCCGGCGGCGGTGGCCGAGGAGCTGTCATCGGCCATCCCGACAAGCACCGATGACGATCAGATTGAAATCGTGGCGGATAAATTAATTACCAACCACGCGGAAAAATTTGCGGAGTTTAGCGGAAATGTAAGCGCCAGCCAGGGGACCTTCGTTATTAACGCCGACCATCTAAGAATTAATTACAAGGCGGCACCCAGTAGTGCCGCTCAGCAGGCCACCGGTCAGGATTCCATAGAACTCATCATTGCCACCGGCAATGTAAAGCTATCAATTGGAGAATTTACAGCTGAAGCCGATCGCGCTGAATACGATCTGAAAACCGAGGTCCTTGTTCTTACCGGTGATAGCTCTGCATTGAAAAGCAACCGGAACATACTTACCGGATCAAAAATTATCGTTGATCGCAAAACCGGACAAATGAGCGTCGAAAGCGACCCGCAAGAACGAGTCAAAGCCGTTTTCTATCCGAATGAAAGCAGCAAAGACGAGGAGTGAGCGTCGGGTTTATTCTTTTAGGTGAGTCATTCATCGCATCGATTGCAATGACACGAGATGCAGTCGCGGCGATAGAGGGGTGTTAACGGTTCAAATCGCGGAGTTTCAGCAGGTTTTTATATTTGAACATCAGGTCAAACCATTGGTGAAATAATCCATCCAAGTCTTCAAGTGATTTCTGGCGCTTTTGCGTTGCCTTTTTTTCCACTTCTGCCAGCGCCTGAAGATAATCGTCCCGTTCGGGTTCCTGGGCCAACAAATGACGATAAATTTCAGCAGCCTTGTCCCAGTGCCCCTGTTCAGAATACACTTTAGCCATTGTAGCTGTATAAAAATCGGTTTCTTTTTCCATTTCTACAGGTGATCACTGAACAGCAGAATACACCATCTTCTAACCGTCAGGGCTTCGGTATGTGCCGGGGTTTTAAAATCAGTTCATTTTCGCCAACCATCCCCAGTTCCTGACGTGCCACACTTTCGATGTAATGCGGGTCATGCTTTAACCGGTCGATTTCGACACTCAGGGTCAGATTCGTTTGGGTACGCTGTTCATTTTCTTTAGTCAGCCGGTGTTGTTCGGCCTTTAAGGAATTTAAATCGATGAAGCCATGCTCGCCGAAGATGATAAAAAACAGCAGCAATAGCATCAGGGCGGCTGCGATGGATAAAATGATGCTTTGTTTTTTTGTCATTTTCTTTTTAGGCTCGTGTTTATTTCAGCAAGCATGCTACCCAATTCCGGGCTCTTGATGCCATAGGAACAACCCCCGAAAATCGCCAGGCCGGCAGCCATGCAGGCCATCAATCCCGCCAGTAAGGTAATGAAAGAAGCGCCTTGATCCGGAATGAGAACCTTTGCCGCAACCCAGACAGCGGCGCCCATTACGACAGTGCTGCCTAGCGTTTTCAACGCGGATTGTGCAATGCCCCGCCATCCCAGAGATCCGAGTTTTTTACGCAGTGCGAGCACCAGGAGGGCAAGGTTTAATACGCTAGCCAGCGATGTCGCCAGCGCAAGCCCGGCATGGGCCAGCAGCTTCATCAATACGATCCCGAGTCCGATATTGGCCAGAATGGAAACGGTTGCCATGACCATCGGCGTACGGGTATCTTTAAGTGCAAAAAAGGTCGCCGCTACGATTCGCACCGCCGAAAAGGCCCATAGACCTATAGCATAGTATAAAAGTGCCTGGGCAGTCAACAGCGTAGCTTCCGGACTAAATTCACCCCTTTGAAACAGCACGGTAATGATCGGTACCCGCAGGATAATGAGTCCCACCATAGAAGGAATGGTCAAAAATAAAGTCAATCGAATCGCGTAGCCAAAAGTGTCTTTTAAGGCGCTGAGATCGTTCAGGGCTGCCTGTCGCGAAAGACTTGGCAGAACCGCAGTTGCTGCCGCAATCGCAAATATGCCCAGCGGAAATTGAACCAATCGGTCCGCAAAATATAATACGGCCACACTGCCTTCCGGCAGAAAAGATCCCAGCAGCGTTCCAACCAGCACATTGATCTGGTAAACCGCCCCACCGAGTATAACCGGTGGCATCAGCCAGCTCATTTTAGTTAAGCCGGGATGCCACATTTTTGTTTTTTGCCAAAATTTAAAGCCGTGACCTGCCATGACCGGCAACTGGAGAAACAATTGGAGGATGCCGCCGATCATCACGCCAATGGCCAGTCCCAGAACCGGTGTGTTTAGGTGCGGGCAAAGAAAAAAAACCGAAAAGATGATGGCTAGATTCAGCAGCACCGGAGCCAGTGCAGGTGCAGAAAAGTGTCCGAATACGTTCAGGATCCCCATGCACAGGGCCACAAGGCCAATAAAGAAAATATAGGGAAACATAATGCGGGTCAGCGTAACGGTAAGCGCTAATTTATCCGGAGCGCCAATAAAGCCGGGAGCAATGATTTTGACGATCAGAGGCGACAGAAGGATTCCGATTAAAGAAATTACCACCAGAATAATCGACAAGACCCACAGGGCAGAACGTGCCAGACGGAATGCTTCTTCCCTGCCTTCTATTGCCAGATAGTCGGTCAATACCGGTACAAACGCATTGCTGATGGAACCTTCACCCAATAGTTTTCGCAGCAAATTCGGGATCCTAAAGGCAGCGATAAACGCGTCTGAATACTGACCGGCGCCAAAATACCAGGCAATCATCGCATCGCGAAGAAATCCCAGGATTCGGCTCAGTAATGTCGCAGCTCCAACAACGCCTGCTGCCTTAATCAGCCGGGATTTTTCGGACATAGCTGAATTTGAAGAAAATCGCTTGACATTCGGATTTCTGTTTTATAAATAAGATCGTTTATTGTAACCTATAGTGTGTATTCACGCCAGGACCATCTGTAAAAAAAGGAGTAATAACTTTGGCAAATCATAAATCGGCTGAAAAACGTGCCCACCAGAACGAAAAACGGCGGCTTCGCAATAAAGCGGTCAAAACCCGAATCAAGCATATAACCAAAGATGTCCGCCAGGCTAGTGCTGAAGCCGCAAAAGAAGAGGCAAAGGCCAAAATGGATGCGGCTCAATCCTTAATTGACAAAGCTGTCAAAAAAGGTGTCATTCACAAAAAAACAGCTGCCCGCAAAATATCCCGCCTGTCCAAACTAGTGAATACGATTGTTGTTTTCTAACGATCGGCTTTTTATCGCCCGCCTTTAGAAATCATCGCTGAAGCGGTTAATGACTCGCTCAGCGATGCGTTTTGACAATATCCTTATCGCATTCCGGCGGTTTGCATCCGTTATTTCCGGATTCACGTTTACCAGGTAGGCTTCAAAATCTGAAAAGTCCCCTCCTGTCCAGACCTTGCTGCCGTCGGTTTTGCTCAGTGTTAATGCAACCGTTACGGTTACGCGTCGCTCATCGGCGACTCTCGGTTCACTGACCGAGATGGTCCTGATGTTCACATGTTTGACGACACCGCTCAAGACCACATCGGCTTCTGCCAACCCGGCGGCCAGACGATTTGTTTTGCGCAGGGTCAATTCAGAGAGCAGCGCGGCAGTGATGATGTTTTCCACGCCGGTTTCCTGAGTTTTATTTTCCAGAACGTTTACGAAAAGACGCTGGGTATCACCCGGAAATCCGCCCTGATCGGCAAACCGGTAACCGCAAGCTTCACACATAGCTGCAATGAGTAGGATGATTAAGCTAACCTTGCATATTTTCAAATTTATCCCACCCTGGTAAGGTTTCAGGTGTCAGTCTTTCAAAGGACAGAAGTCAGAAGCCAGAAAGGCAGATATGAAAGGCTTAAAAAGGGATATTTCTATCTGACTTCTGTTATCTGTCTTCTGTCATCTGCTTACTGGCACCTGACACCCGCCTGCGCGGACTTAGCCGCTACGGCGCGGTGAAGGCCCGAAACCTGACACCTATAAATTAGACCACGATATTGACCAATTTATCCTTAACGTAAATCACCTTTTTGATCGTTTTGCCATCGGTAAATTTCATAATGCGCGTATCTTCAAGGGCCTGCCGCTTGATGATTTCTTCAGGCGCGTTGGTGGCCACCGAGAATTTACTTCGCAGCTTGCCGTTTACCTGAATGACAATCAACAAATCATCTTCTTCCAGAGCTGCTTCCAGATAAGAAGGCCATGGTGCGAGCAGAACACTGGACGAATGGCCAAGAGATTTCCACAATTCCTCGGCAAAATGGGGTACAATGGGGGCCAGCAAAAGCGTCAGAGACTCGACCGCCAATCGCATAACAGATGCCGTTTGGGGTTCATCGTTGGTTTTGTCTATCGCAGACATTGTATTGAATAACTCCATAACGGCGCTGATGGCCGTGTTGAAGTGGTAGCGATCTTCAATGTCGCGTGTGACCTTCATGATGGTTTGATGCGTTTTTTTGTACAGTTCCCTGACGGCACTTTCCAGGGTATCCGGGTAGCCTTGAAATGTGACTGCGTCTTTAACCCGGTCCATCCACCCATCCGACAGGCGCCAGACGCGGTTCAAAAACCGGTACCCCCCTTCAACGCCCTGTTCGCTCCATTCCAGATCCCGCTCCGGCGGAGCCGCAAACAGGCAAAAAAAACGGGTGGTGTCAGCACCATATTTTTCCAAAAGGATATTCGGGTCAATGACATTTTTTTTGGATTTGGACATCTTTTCGACGCGGCCCACGACCGCTGGCTGGTCACAATGGCTGCAAAACAGCTGATCCTTTTCTTCTTTGACCTCCTCCGGCAGCAGGTAGCCATGCCGGGGGCAGGAAACCGTTTCTTTACAAACCATCCCCTGTGTCAGCAAGCGCGTAAAAGGCTCTTTAAATTTGACCAATCCCTGATCGTTTAGTACCCGGGTGTAATACCGGGAGTAAAGCAAATGCAAAATCGCATGTTCAACACCGCCAATATACTGATCCACCGGCATCCAGTAATCCACCGCCTTTTGATCAAACATACCGTTTTCAAAATTCGGACTGCAATAGCGGTCGAAATACCAGGACGATTCAACGAAGGTATCCATGGTGTCGGTTTCGCGGCGGGCATTCGGATCGCCGCACTGCGGACATTGGGTCTTTACGAATGCATCCAGCTGGGGCAGCGGCGATTTACCGCCTTCGAGCAATTCAACATCTTCTGGCAAAACTACGGGCAAATCGGATTCCGGTACCGGCACCACGCCACAGCTGTCGCAATGAATGATCGGAATTGGCGCACCCCAGTAACGTTGCCTGGAAATGCCCCAATCCCGCAATCGAAAACTGACTTCTTTTTGCCCCAGGTTGTTTTTTTCCAAAAAGGCCGCAATCGCATCCATTGCCACCCGATTATCCAGGCCGTCAAATTCACCTGAATTCACCATGACACCGTCGTCTGTATAGGCTTCCGGCATGCTGGCGCCATCTAAATCTTCATCCGGCGGCTTGACGACAACCACGATGTCTAAATCGTATTTTTTGGCAAAATCAAAATCGCGTTGGTCATGTGCGGGCACCGCCATGACGGCACCGGTTCCGTATTCCATCAGGGCAAAATTGGCCGTATAAATCGGCATACGGGCACCGTTTAATGGATTGATGCAGTGCGCCCCAACAAACACGCCTTCTTTTTCATATTCTTCTATGGCTTTGTCAGAGCGATCCTGCATTGACATTCGTTGGACAAATTCCCGCACGGGTTTTTCCTGTGGTGTTCCGCTCGACAGCTGCAGGGTTAGCGGATGCTCCGGTGCCAGGCACATGAAGGTCGCACCGAAAACGGTATCATGGCGGGTGGTAAATACCGGAATGATAATATCCTGATTGTCAACCGGAAAACGAATCTCAGCACCGTAGCTTTTACCAATCCAGTTTTTTTGCATCGTCGTCACTTTTTCCGGCCATCCGGGCAATTGGTCGGAATGGGTCAATAAATCATCAGCGTAATCGGTGATTCTAAAAAACCATTGTGCCAGTTTTTTTTGCCGCACCGGCTCTCCGCACCGCCAGCACATACCCGCTTCGACCTGTTCGTTGGCCAGAACCGTCTGGCAGGATTGACACCAATTGACAAAGGATTTTCTTCGGTAGGCCATACCTGTGGCATACATTTTAAGAAAGAGCCACTGCTCCCACCGGTAGTATTCCGGGTGGCAGGTTGCAATTTCCCGGTCCCAGTCATAAGAGAAACCGAGCTTCTTTAATTGCGCGCGCATCGCATCGATGTTGGCATACGTCCACTTGGCAGGATGGGATTTGTTGGCAATCGCCGCATTTTCAGCCGGCATGCCAAATGCGTCCCAACCCATGGGATGCAAGACGTTAAAGCCGCGCATCCTTTTGTAGCGGGCAACGACATCACCGATGGTATAGTTGCGAACATGCCCTATATGTATTTGCCCGGATGGATATGGAAACATTTCCAGGAGATAATATTTGTCCTTATCCGGATCCTCCTTGACTTTAAAAAGCTGGGTGGACTCCCAGTAAGCCTGCCATTTCGGTTCAATTTTTTTTGGGTCGTATTTCGAGTCCATAACCTCCACCTCTGCCTGCCGGGTTTCTATTTTTCCACAAACATGTCGATGTCTTCCTTGCCACAAAATGATAACAATAGCAAGATAGTCCGTCAACTCACCGATATCACAGGCATCAAAGGATGGGCCTTTGTCATACTGACCGAAATAGATCGGACAGCCAGAAATCGTTTGACTTGTTATTGACAATTGCATATTCAGGCAATACGCCATTTCAAAGCTTTGCTTGATTTGGAATGTTGGAATAAAGGAATAAAGGTTATCTCTTTATGGGTATTAAGATCCTCATTAATGCGATTGATCCGGAAGAATGCCGGGTTGCAGCAGTAAAAGCAAACAAACTAGAAGAATTTTATATTGAAAGTGCTGCCCGGGAAATTACCCAGGGCAACATTTACAAGGGAATCATAACCAGAATCGAACCCAGCCTTCAGGCCGTGTTCGTGGATTACGGTGCCGAACGGCATGGGTTTTTGCAGCGGCACGAAATACACAGCGATTATTTCCATGAGAGTGAGGGCGGCGACCACTCGATCGAAAAGCTTGTCAGGCGCGGACAAGAAGTCATGGTTCAGGTCACCAAAGAACCCTTTATGAAAAAGGGCGCCATGCTGACCACTTACGTATCTCTGGCGGGCCGTTATCTGGTGCTCATGCCGGGAAACGATAAGCACGGTATCTCCCGTAAGATCGACGATGAAGATGAACGCAGCCGCCTAAAGGACCTCATTGAAAAATTAAAAATTCCAGAAGGCTTTGGCCTGATCGTCCGTACGGTTGGAATGAATTGCACCAAAACCCTATTGCTCCGCGATTTGAAATATTTGCTGCGACTGTGGAAAACAATTAAAAAAAGTGTCATGCAGGAAACAGCGCCGGCCCTGCTCTACCGCGAAAGGCATCTCGTTTTGCGGTCCATTCGTGATTACTTCACACCGGAGGTGACCGAAATTTTAGTCGACGACCCCTCGGTGTTTCAGGAGGTCAAGGACTTTATTAAAATTATTTCCCGTAAGCACCATAAAATCGTTCGATTATATAAAGGAGCCAAACCGATATTTACTCAATTTGGAATTGAGGACCAGATCGCACCCATTTTTGAGAGCCGCATTAATTTAAAATCAGGCGGATCCATTGTGATTGAACAAACCGAAGCGCTGGTCTCTATTGACGTGAATAGCGGCAAGAGCAAGCATGAACGGTCCATTGAAAAAACCGCTTTACTGACCAACCGTGAGGCAGCAGAAGAAGCTGCCCGCCAATTGCGCTTAAGAGATTTAGGTGGGCTGATTGTCATCGATTTTATAGATATGCGCGAGCCCAAACACCGTTCCGAAGTTGAGCGCCATCTGCGGCGTTTTGTCGCTGAAGACAAAGCTAAAACGAAAGTCGGCAAGATTTCAAGATTTGGCTTGCTGGAAATGTCCCGCCAGCGGATTCGGCCTTCGATTGAATTTGGCAGTTACCATCCCTGCCGCTACTGCAAAGGCAAAGGCCTGGTGGCATCGACCGAAACGCTGGCCGTTGGATTTCTTCGAAAACTCAGTTTAGAAACCCTCAAGCCGGGGATCACCACTGTGATCGGTATCGTACCGGTGGATGTGGCCGACTATCTGTTAAATAAAAAACGTAAAGATATTGCAGAGTTGGAGGAGCGCCGCAACCTGAGTGTCAAAATCGAAGGTGATCTATCCATGACCCCTGGAGACAGCAACATCATCTATCAGGATCAGAAGAAACCCTAGATGAATATCTGAATTCGATATTGACAGCCATTTTATATTGCTGTATCTGGTGGCTCAATTTATCGCAAGATTCGTTGTTATTTCGCACATAAACTTGCAATCCTTAAAAAGTGCGCTAAATTTGATAGTACTCGGTCCACTGACTTTGTGAAGACCAGCGGGCCGCAAAGTAAGGGCCGAGACATCAATCCAATTGAGTGAGTTGTATCTCATTTAGAGGAGGTATTATTTTGATTGACATCGCTTATGCAATGGGTGGTGGAGGAGCCGGCGGAGAAGGCGTAGCTGGGTTTAGCGGGTTTATCCCGATCATCCTAATGTTCGTTATTTTTTATTTTCTGCTGATCCGCCCCCAGCAAAAAAGACAAAAAGAGCACCGAAGTATGATATCGAGTCTAAAAAAGGGGGACCGTATTATAACCAGCGGCGGTTTGCACGGTCGTATCACCGGAATAGATGATACGACATTAACGCTCGAAATAGCAGACAAAGTCAGGGTCAAAGTTGCGCGCTCCAATGTATCGGCCATGGTTCAGCCTTCTGCCCAGCCGCAACCGCAAAAAAAATAACAGCAACATTCGCAGTGGATCAATTTCGAATGCGATTGAAGACAATTTTAATGGTTGAATCGTTAAACGCTATGCCGGAAATAGGCGTTTAGCCATTCAACCATTTGTCTATTTGGCGCACTGAATGACGCTGCCCGCAGCGGGGCTATCTGAACGCTGTTTGCTCCTGAGGCTTAGTTAGCGGTTAACACCGATCGAATAAGGATATCAGCATTGAAAAACTTTTCATGGAAACTGATTCTCGTTTTTGCAGTCATGGTAACAGCAATTATCTATGTACTTCCTACCATTGAGCCGGGTTTGTGGCCGCACAAGCAAATCAACCTGGGACTGGACCTGCAGGGCGGGATGCATTTGGTGCTGGAAGTCGACACAGCCAAAGCCGTGGACGGACAGGTTGAGCGGATCATGCAGGAAATTCGTGATCAGCTCAGGAAGAAGCGCCTGCGCGGCGTATCAATGGATCGCATAGAGGGAAACAAAATTGCCGCCACCATCCAGGATCCACAAATTGCTGAAAAATTTGACGCGCTCATCAAAAACGAGTTTGATCCGCTCAAAAGCACCCAAAAAGTATCAGGCGGCGCCACCAACATCATCCTGCAATTGCCATCGGCTGAGGCCGAAAACGTTGAGAAGCTGGCCGTCGATCAGGCACTGGAAACGATCCGCAATCGCATCGACCAATTTGGCGTGGCTGAGCCCGATATCCGCCGTCAGGGACAAAGACGGATATTAATACAGCTCCCGGGGATTAAAGATGCCGATCGCGCGAAAGACCTAATCGGCCGAACCGCCCTTTTGGAATTCAAGCTGGTGGATGACACCCTGGATGCCAGGGCGGTTGAGAAAAACACTGTCCCGCCCGGCAGGGAAATACGCTATCGGGTCGAAACAGATGCTGAAACCGGTCAAGTTTCAAAAGTGCCTTTTTTGCTGAAAAAGCGAACGCTGCTCACCGGTGCCAACCTGACCAATGCGCGCGTCGATTTCGATCAGTTTAACATCCCTTTTGTGTCCATTAATTTCGATAAAAAAGGGGCACGGGATTTTGAGCGTATCACCGGCGAAAATGTGAACAAACGACTGGCAATCGTTCTCGACAATACAGTGGCTTCAGCCCCCGTCATTCAGGAAAAGATTGCCGGGGGTCAGGCACGCATCACGGGGAATTTTAGCCTGGAAGAAGCCAAAGACCTGGCCATTGTGCTGCGGGCGGGTGCCCTGCCGGCTCCGGTTAACATATTGGAGGAGCGCACAGTGGGCCCCTCACTCGGGGCTGACTCCATTCGTAAAGGCCTCATTTCCATGCTGATCGGTGGGATCCTGGTGGTACTGTTCATGATTGTGTATTACAAAGCTGCCGGTGTGATTGCTGATATGGCCCTGATTCTGAATATTGTTTTGATCGCCGCCGGGCTGGCTGCGGCCAGTGCCACTTTAACACTTCCAGGGATCGCCGGTATTATCCTTACGATCGGTATGGCTGTGGATGCCAATGTGATCATATTTGAGCGCATCCGTGAAGAACTGGCATTGGGTCGTACACCCAGAGCTGCGATTGACACTGGCTTTGATCGCGCCACCTTGACGATTCTCGATGCCAATGTAACCACCTTGATTGCGGCCATTGTGCTGTTCCAATTCGGAACCGGACCGGTCAAAGGATTTGCGGTTACGTTGAGCCTGGGGGTGATTGCCAGCATGTTCACCGCATTGGTGCTGTCGCGTTTGATATTCGAGTATATTTTAGCCGGCCGCAAAGTAAAGACACTCAGCATCTAACAAGGAACCGATTTCCCGGACCGAAAAATGACAGTTATGGCGACCGACCGTAACGTAAAAATTCAAATGGGTATCAGACCCTGAGGCTCAACCGTTAACATCAAACACTGCAGCGCACGTCCAGCGCAAGCGGGTATTGAAAGAGAAGACTTCATGCGGTTTATCAAACCTGACATCAACATTGATTTTATCGGTAAAAAAAATATTGCCTTCATTCTATCGATTGCCTGTGTGGCCATTAGTGTTTTGTCATTGATTTTTCATGGTGGCCCCAGGCTCGGCATTGATTTTGCCGGCGGCACGCTGGTCCAGATAAAGTTTAAAACACCGGTTCAAATCGACGCGATTAAAACTGGCCTCAACACAATCGGTTTGGGAAAATCATCCGTCCAGCAATTTGGCCAGAAAATTGACAATGAATTTCTCATTCGAACCGAAATCTCGTACGGCAGCGGAGAAGGTTTTGGTTCGGATTTGAAGGGAGCACTGGAGGAATCGACCGGGAACGAAGTGGAAATTCGGCGGGTAGAAATGGTGGGTCCCCAGGTGGGCAAAGATCTGCGGGAAAAGGCCTTGTTTGCCATTTTTTATGCCCTGCTGTTTATAACCATTTACATATCCGGGCGCTTTGAACTGAAATGGATTTTAAGCGGCGTGGTTGCCGCTGCGCTGATCGGTGCGGTCTATCTTTTCGATCTGTTTAATGTCAGCATCCCATTTCTGATTGGAGCGGCCCTGCTCGTTACACTGGTGGTGTTTTGGTTTCTAGAACTCAAATACGCCATGGGGGCCATTGTAGCGCTGATGCATGATGTTATCATTACCGTCGGCATCTTTTCTATTTTTGATAAGGAATTCACGCTACCGATTATCGCCGCGTTGCTGACGACCGTGGGCTATTCGTTAAACGACACCATCATTGTCTTTGACCGTATCCGTGAAAATCTGAAAAAATTTCATAAAAAACCGCTGGACTTTGTTGTCAACCGATCGATCAACGAAACCCTCAGCAGAACGATTTTGACCTCATTGACAACCCTGGCGGTCGTGGTAACGCTTTTTGTTCTCGGGGGGGGGATCATTCACGATTTTGCCTTTGCATTGATCATCGGCATCCTGGCAGGAACATATTCTTCCATTTATGTGGCAAGCCCCATTTTACTGGCCTGGCAGGGACGCGGCAAAAAGAAATAATCAACAACCAACGGCTGATTCCTTGGGCCGCACAACCCGTTATTCTCTGGCCAACCATCAAACAGCAGAATATCGAATTGACATCGATATGAACAGACTTTAAAATTATCTCATAAATGACAACGTGTTTGCACCCGGCTGCCCCCCCCTTTAACAGGGGGTTTTTAACGAGATGGAAAACCTACTACCGTGGTTTTGTCTGAAAAATGTTCCCGGCATCGGCAACCACTTGTTTAAGCGGTTGATAGAACAGTTTGGATCACCGCAACGGGTGTTTCAGAAGACTTCGCAAGAGCTGCTGATGGTCGAGGGCATCTCAAAACATCTGGCAGCTGACATATTAAATTTTAAGGCTCCGCAGTGGATCAAGGCGGAGCTGGACCATGTCCTTCAAAAAGGGTACTCGGTGGTCACCCTGGCAGATGGGTCGTATCCGTCGTTGTTGAGAGAGATACCGGATCCGCCGCCGCTTCTGTATGTCTCCGGCAGTCTGGCGGGTACGGCTAAAAACCTTGCTGTGGTCGGCTCACGCAACGCAACCGCATACGGCATTTCAGCCACCCAAAACCTGTGTGCCGACCTGACCGCTTTTGACATTACAATCGTGAGCGGAATGGCACTGGGTATTGATACCGCCGCCCACCAGGGAGCACTGGCAGGCAAGGGTAGAACCGTTGCCGTTCTTGGAAGTGGATTGAATATTATCTATCCGGCTGAAAACCGGAGACTGTTTGAGCGAATATCGGAACACGGCGCCGTCATATCAGAATTTGCGCTGAACACAAAGCCTGAGGCCCATAATTTTCCAATTCGCAATCGAATCATCAGTGGAATGAGTATGGGAACAATTGTTGTTGAGGCCTCTCGTAAAAGCGGGTCGCTGATTACGGCGCGGCTGGCAGCAGAACAAAATCGAGAGGTATTTGCCGTTCCTGGAAGCATCCATTCATTCAAAAGCACCGGCACCCATACCTTGATCAAACAGGGCGCTAAACTGGTGGAAAACGCACAGGATGTCCTCGAGGAGTTGACAGCATTTACAGCGCAACGACCTGAACCGGAAGGATCTTGGGATGATAAGACCGCCGAAAGGCTG
The DNA here is from genome assembly GCA_050123865.1 of Desulfobacterales bacterium. Lineage (GTDB taxonomy): Bacteria > Desulfobacterota > Desulfobacteria > Desulfobacterales > JAHEIW01 > JAHEIW01. The sequence goes on from JASFGH010000012.1 coordinate 14,529, forward strand.
ACATCACTTGCACCGGATGAATTGGACCTTTACAGAATTCTCAGCCCCTATCCACAGCATATTGATGCAATCGTTCGCAAAACAAATATCGAGCCGGGCAAATTGCTGAGCCTTCTGCTGCAATTAGAGCTCAAAGGAATGATCCGGCAGCTACCCGGAAAGCTGTTTACCGTAATGGAACCGAAGCCTTAAGCGCCGGCACGATGTAAACCTTATTTCATTGAAGTTTTGTGCAGCGCTATGGTGCACGTGCAATTCTAAAGCACGTGCAACCATCAAACTGCAAATCGAGCGTAAGGAGAGACCGTGACCAAACCACTTGTAGTTGTGGAGTCGCCGACGAAAGTCAAAACGATTAAAAAATATTTGGGACAGGATTATAATGTCGCGGCAACCGTCGGCCACATCAAAGATCTACCAAACAAAGAAATGGGGATCGATATCGAAAACGGGTTTAAACCCCGATACAAAAATATCTCCGGTAAACAAAAAGTTATCAAAGCCTTAAAACAGGCTGCCGGTGATGCCACCGATATATACCTGGCACCTGACCCGGATCGCGAAGGCGAGGCCATTGCATGGCATGCTTCCGAGGTTCTCAAAAAAAAGGACCGCATGTTTTATCGCGTCCTTTTTCATGAACTGACCAAAGATGCGATTCTAAAAGCGATGGCATCACCGGAGTCCCTCGACCGCCCCAAATATGAAGCCCAACAGGCTCGGCGCATACTCGACCGCCTGGTCGGTTACCATATCTCGCCATTATTATGGCGCAAAGTAAAAGGCGGTTTGAGCGCTGGCCGGGTGCAATCCGTTGCAGTGCGCATCATCTGCGAAAGAGAGCGTGCCATCCAGGCCTTTGAGCCTCAGGAGTATTGGTCGATCACGGCCCATCTTGAAGGTGAATCCCCTCCCCCATTTTTGGCCAAACTGACTAAAAAAAATGATACCAAAATCGACATACCCAATGAAGAAACAGCTCGTTCGATATTAGCGCAACTGGAAGCCGAAAAATTTGTTGTTGAAAAAATAACCGAAAAAACGATCCGCAAAAACCCGCTACCGCCGTTTACAACCAGCAAGCTGCAGCAGGACGCCATACGCAAACTGCGATTCTCAGCCAAGAAGACCATGTTGATTGCCCAGCAACTTTACGAAGGTATTGAGTTGGGTCCGGGAGAACCCGTCGGTTTGATCACTTATATGCGTACCGATTCCACCCGTATCGCCAACGAGGCCGCCGAAGAGGCCTTAAGTGTCATCCGGGAAAAATTTGGTTCCGATTACGCGCTGGATAAACCACGGTATTTTAAAAACCGTAAAAAAGCGCAGGATGCGCACGAAGCCATTCGCCCGACCGTGCTCAAGAACACACCTGATGAAATGGCCCCTTATTTATCCAAGGATCAACTGGCTTTATACCGTTTGATCTGGCAACGCTTCGTCGCCTCCCAGATGAAACAGGCCCTGATCAATCAGGTTTTGATCACCATCGAAGCCGGCCCTTATACATTCAGTGCCAGCGGATCCACTGTGAAATTCCCAGGCTTTATGGCCCTGTATAAGTCAGTTGCCGACGAAATTGCTGAAAAGGATCAGAGTAAGAAACCGATTCTGCCGACACTGACGGAAGGAATGTTCCTAAAGCTGGTACAGTTGGAGCCCAAGCAGCACTTTACTCAGCCACCGCCCAGGTTTTCTGAAGCTTCGCTGGTAAAAGAGCTCGAGGAAAACGGGATTGGTCGCCCCAGTACGTATGCCAGCATTTTGTCAACCATTCGCATAAAAGAATACGCCGATCTGCATAATCGATATTTTCGACCGACCGAGCTGGGTTTTATTGTCAACGATCTTCTGGTTCAAAATTTTCCCGATATCGTTGACGTGGAGTTTACCGCCCGTATGGAAGAAAACCTGGACCGCGTTGAATCTTCAGAAGTGGAATCGGCCAAGATCCTGTCTCAATTTTATGGTCCCTTTAGAAAGGATCTGGAAACAGCATCCAATGATATGTTGAGTCTTAAAGGCGTAGGATTGCCCACAGGGCTTGATTGCCCGGACTGCGGCAAACCGTTGCATATTAAAGTCGGTAAAAACGGTCATTTCCTCGCATGTAGTGGTTACCCGGATTGCAACTACTCCAGAGATTATATTCGTGACGAACGCGGAAACATTCAGCCTGTGGAATCCAATAGCGAAGAGGTTGTCGACAAGGTTTGCGAAAAATGCGGCAGCCCGATGGTGGTCAAGCGGGGCCGTTACGGCGAATTTTTGGCATGCAGTGCATATCCGGATTGCAAAAACACGCAGTCGCTAAATTCTAATGGCGCCAACCAGAAAATCGGGATAAGATGTCCGCAGAAAAATTGTGATGGGGAAATCGTTGAAAGGCATTCGAAACGCGGCAAACTCTTCTACGGATGCAGTCAATTTCCCAAGTGTGAATTCGCCACCTGGGATAAACCGATCAATAAAAAATGTCCGCAGTGCGATGCCCCCATATTGCTGGAAAAAACCACCAAAAAAGAGGGCACATTTCTAATTTGCCTGTCTACAGAATGTGACTTTAAGGAGCCTCTTTAAAAATCCTTGACAACCCAACAACATCCTGCTACCCAATAGTATAAATTCAGTTTGATTGGATCGTGATGAAAAGCAACCCGGCCATTAACAACCTTATGAGCCTCATTCTGGTACTCATCAGCGGCATTATTATTAGCTGCTGGGGAGCAAAGGGTTGATAATGGCCTAAATCCGCTAAAATAAGAACATCAAAACCGTTATCAGCCCAAAGCTGATAACGGTTTTTTTTGGGAACAACCCGGGGACCCCCGGTAAAATGGCATAAAAAAATTATCGAATGGATTTTATGAGGTAAAAAAATGAAATTAACCGGCGCTCAAGTATTAATGGAAATGCTTAAAGAAGAAAGAGTCGACACGATCTTCGGGTTCCCCGGAGGGGCTGTCATCGATATTTATGATGAACTGATGAAAACAGATATCCGGCATATACTGGTTAGACATGAACAGGGCGCTGTACATGCCGCCGACGGTTACGCTCGTGCCGGCGACAAAGTCGGCGTTTGCCTGGTGACCTCCGGTCCGGGCGCGACCAACACAGTCACCGGGATTGCTTCGGCCTATATGGACTCAATTCCCATGGTCATTTTTACCGGTCAGGTGCCAACCCAGTTGATTGGCAACGATGCCTTCCAGGAAGTCGACATCGTGGGGATCACCCGTCCCTGCACCAAACATAATTACCTGGTGCCATCGGCGGAAGCCTTTCCCCGCATCATCAAGGAAGCATTTTATCTGGCGCGCTCCGGCCGCCCAGGCCCGGTACTGGTCGATATCCCCAAAGATGTTGGCAAGTCCGTCATTGATTACCAGCCCATCAAAGACGTACAGCTCAAATCATACAATCCAACCTATGAGCCGAATATGAAGCAACTTAGAAAGGTCGTCGATCTGATCAAGGTTTCGCAAAGACCGGTTATCTTTGCAGGGGGTGGCGTCATCCTATCCGGGGCCGCGGCCGAATTAACCGAATTTGCGCGTAAAGTCCGCATTCCGGTCACCGCATCATTAATGGGCCTGGGGACATTTCCCGGCACAGACCCACTGTGGCTTGGAATGATTGGCATGCATGGCACTTATCGCGCCAATATGAGTACCGGCACTTGTGATCTTCTGATTTCAATCGGTGTGCGCTTTGATGACCGCGTTACCGGAAAAACAGACGCATTTGCGTCGCAGGCAAAAATCGTCCACATCGATATTGACCCGACTTCAATTCGCAAAAATATCCCGGTAACCATTCCGATTGTCGGAGACTGCAAAATCAGTCTACGCAACCTAAATCAACTCATTGATGAGACGGATCTAGGCGACATCGAAAAGGACCGTCACAGCTGGTTATCGCAAATTGAAGAATGGAAAAATACAAAGCCGCTGGCGTATGAGCAGGGTGACACGCTCAAGCCTCAGTATGTGGTTGAAAAGCTTTATGAGCTGACCAAAGGCGAAGCCATCATTACAACCGAAGTGGGCCAAAATCAGATGTGGGCGGCGCAATATTATCATTTTGATCGGCCCAACCATTTTATTACATCCGGCGGACTCGGCTGCATGGGGTTTGGACTACCGGCCGCGATCGGCGCTCAAATGGCGTGCCCGGACAAACTGGTTATTGATATCGCCGGTGACGGCAGCATCCAGATGAACATACAGGAAATGGCCACGGCCGTCCAAAGCGGTCTTCCGGTCAAAGTGGTCATCCTCAATAACGCCTATTTGGGGATGGTCCGCCAGTGGCAGGAATTATTTTACGAAAAGCGCTATGCCTGTACAGGCATGGATTGTGCGCCTGATTTTGTAAAGCTTGCCGAAGCATACGGGGCAATGGGCTTACGAGCTACAAAACCCGAGGAGGTTGAAGCCGTGCTCAAGAGAGGCCTTGCGGCATCCGGGCCGGTGATTATGGATTTTAAAGTCGATCGAGAAGAAAGCGTTTATCCCATGGTGCCCGCCGGCGCGCCTATTACAGAGATGTTGCTGGTGTAAGTTGGTTATTCGTTATTGGTTAGTGGTTATTGGAATAACGAATAATAGATAACCCATAACTGCCGAATACATATTAGCAGGTCATGGTTAACCGGTAGATGAGGTAGGGAAACGCTCATATAGAGGATTGAGATGGAAGAAAAAAAACATATCATGACGATGCTGGTCGACAATCAACCGGGGGTGCTTTCAAGGGTTTCCGGGCTGTTCAGCGGCAAGGGATTCAACATCGAAAGCCTGTGCACCGCGCCAACCATGGATCCGCAAGTATCCAGAATAACGATTGTCACCAAAGCAAATCCACCGGTGATCGAACAAATTGAAAAACAGCTCAGAAAATTGATCAATGTCATCAAATTGCGAGATATGACCGGACCCAGAGCGGTCAAACGTGAAATGGCGTTGATTTGTGTTAGAGCGCGACCGGACTTACGGGCTGAGATTCTGCGAATTGTCGACATCTTCAGGTGCAAAGTCATTGATGTCGGCACCGAGCACTATATTATCGAGGTTACCGGGGATGTAGGCAAATTAAGAGCACTGATCAATCTTCTCAAGCCGATGGGAATTGAGAAAATCGCGCGCAGTGGAACATTGGCGCTTTACCGAGAACCCAAGTAGAACCTATCTCAAAAATGCATCTAACACCCAATAGCTTTGTTGTAAGCCTCCC
>JASFGH010000013.1:0-19666 GCA_050123865.1 Desulfobacterales bacterium
CGAACTGCCCAAAACAGCACCGGTGTCGATCCCGACTCGGAATTCCATGGCTGTGTTTAGCGATGCAAACAGGCCGCTGCAGTGTTTCTGGATCCCGAGTGCCAGGTCAGCGATCAGAACGGCATGGTCTTCAGATCCGGCCTCGAACCCCGCCGCACAGACGATTTCCTCCCCCATCACCTTCATGTAGTCAATACCCCGAGCTGTGACCAGATCTTCCAGGTGGCCGACCATTTGATCAACTGTCGTTTTGGTTTCGGTATCCGTAATGCGCCCGGCAAGAGACAGGGTGTCGGTAAATTTCAAGACCAGGACTGTCGAATCGGGGAAAATATCCGCCGCAGTTTTATCGGGATCGATACCTCCGGCTTTGAGACGTTCCAAAAACGAGGTGATGGACGCTCTTGCGCCCATCGAATCAGGGCTGGACCGTTGATGGGCGATATCGGGTGCAGCAGGATGGTCGTTGTTTCGGATGTCCCCGGCAATCGGAACTGGTTCCGACGGTAAGACACTTGGCGCCTCTGCAGTTTCGGTATCTTCTTCCGGCTGAGTAAATGCACGGATGCATGTTGGATCCACGGACAACCGCAGCGCCAGCATGCCGGCGATGGCATGCGCAAAGGAAATTTCTTCGGCCGACCAGCCACGGTACAGTCGATCGTGCTCGAACCACAGAGCCCCTACTGTCTGACCGTGAAAACGAATCGGTACCGCCAACAAAGATTCACAGCCCAGCGGCTGCAAGTACGCCCGATACAGTTCGGCCAATCGGGTATCTGTTTCCGCATCAATAGCGTTGATCTCTTCGCCGTTCTGCAGCAGATCGAACAACGCAGGAAAGTCTACCCGGTCAAGCACGGTCCCCTTCGTATGGCCATAGCTTTCGCGATCGTAACTGTCGATACACTTCAAAAATTGGCCGCCATCATCAAGATTCCACAAGCTGCTACGTCTTAAGTTGATGGTACCGGTAACAATCTCGGTTAGCTGCCCGAAGGATTCCGTATCCTCGGCATAAAACAGGGCCGCATTAGATGAAAGCTCGGAAAAGGCCCGGCTCTGAGCCTCGAGTTCATTCTGACGATCGAGCACCTGCCGGGCATTGCGTTCCGCCCGCAGCCCCTGGAAAACCAGCAGGCCGGCCATAATGGCTGCCAGGACCACAATGCCGGCGGACATCAGGATAATATTGCGGTTGTTGCGCCCCACAAAACCGACAAAGTCTTCTTCCGGCACCAAAATAAATACCGACAGATCGAGCCCTGTTTTTTGAGGCATCAGGAAGGCGGTACTCAGATAACGCCGTCCGTCAACGACCAGATCCCGATGACCATGCCCATCGATCCGAAAGCGATTGTACGCCCGATTTAAAACCGGGTTTCCCAGTTCTTCCACCTTAATGGGCTTATACAGATCGCCTTCCTTTCTGACCGTTTTTTTGATTTCCGGATGGGCAATGATGTATCCCTCTTCGTCGACAATGATGGCTTCCCCGTTCTGGCCAATTTTTAGCGTCTCCAGAAACGCGCTGACTTCTTTCAATTCGACATCCAGGCCGAATACACCCAGACGTTCATCGTTTTTGCCCATAATCGGCAGGGAGATAGTTGTACCGTGGGTCTGGCTGGTAAAGAAAATATAAAAACCGGTCGAAAATGGCTCCTGGCGATTGACCGCCCCTGTAAACCAGGGCCGCTTACGGGGATCGTAAGGATCATCGAAGACGATTTCTTCGTCAACCACGTTTCCTTCCAGATCCCTGCGAATCCATGTGGTCCGGGCGGCGCTGGCGGAGCGCTCGATGATTTTGGTGTGCAGGGACCCATCCGGCTGGCGGGCGATCATGAGAAAATTGCCTTGAAGATCGCCAACAATGAAATTGCTTACCTGCGAAAGATTATCTAGAACCCTGAAAGCAAGCGGTTCCAACAGGTCCCGATTGCGAATATCAAATGGCGTATTTTCCAAAAAGTCCGCGGTGAGCTGAACCGTATCTTCGATCGGTACAATAAAAGCGTCCAACTCGCCGGCGATGCGCCGTTCAATCGCCCCCAGCACATCTTCCGACAAGGCCAATGCATCCCGTCGATTGCTAGAATAGGAGTAAGCGATAATGGCGAGCAGCGCAGCCAGCATGACGATCACAAAGCCGATCGGGCCTGCTGCGCGGAAGAAGCTCCCCCCCAAAGACTTTCGGCTGTTGCGACCTCCGAAATTGAGTTTAACCACTTCTTTTCTTCGCAATTTGAGCTCCCCCAAATAGTTTGATAGGCGAAAAAACCCACCGTTGAACATGACTGTCTTTTCGACTCAATTTGCTTTCAGGTTCGTTTTGCTATCGTTGGAACCAGCCACGTCATCTATTAAAAAATTCATTTCACATTCGTCAAATGATTTCTACTTATCCATGACAGCTGACGAAGTTTATTTAACACGTATTTTCGAAAGGTAACCGGAAAAAGTAGGCACGAAGCAAAAAGGTGTCAATTATGCGTTTCAATATCGGCTCAGACCAAAGGCCCGGTCCAATCTGAACCGGGCTTTTGTTTATGGACGGTAATCACAAAAAGGCGGACTTCGCGTGGGCCATGGGCACCATGCACCATGGTGGCTTCGATATCAGCAGTCTTACTGGGGCCTGATATGAAGGTCAGGCAATTGGTTAAACCTTCCCGGTGCTCTTGCGGATCCCACCTCAGCAGAGCGTAAAGCTCTTTTAGATCGGCAATAATCTGATCCAGCGTGATAACGGCAATATGAATGGCCGGTACCAGCGATACGGTACGCGCCTGCCCGGGCCGTGTGCGCATGACCAGGGTGGCCGTGTCGGCCATGCAAAAATCAGCCGATGTTATGCCGATATAGGCATCGATAACCTGCTGCCGGATGTCTTCGCCCGTTGCTTTTGGCAACTCGGTGACAAACAACGGTACATTTTGTTCGGCCAAAACAGCCGGTAGATTCAGGCGTTCAATCAACGGGTGGGCCCAGGCCACGACCCGTTTTTGCTCTCCCCATTCGGTATCTTTTTCCCGGACCAACGCCGTGATGGCAGCGGTCACCGCATTGATGTCATCACAGGGAATCACCTTCAGGTTGATGAGCCCGGCGGCTTCCATCAGAATTTCAAGCAGCTTTTTTCGGTCCGCAGCGTTGCGGTTTTTGATACGCTTCAGCATCGCCCGGCTTTCGGCGGATATGTCGTCGCTGAACAAATCGGCCTCGCCCCGCGATTCGGCCTGCCGTTTTCCTAAAGCCGCTTTGATGGCGTTTATAAATTCTTCTTGGCCTGAATTTTTCATCTTCTCAGTATTTGCCCAAAAAAAAATGACATGCCCGGCTCGTCAGATCGCATACTAGGTCCTGTTCCAGCGTCGAATAAAACTTTCCTTGGCCAAGGGCCTTAAATCACGCCCCTTGGTCCAAGCATTGACCGGCGGTGGCAGGCGGCGAATCATGCCGTTTCGCTGCGGCAGCAGCTTTTGACCAAAAGCTGCCAGCCTCAGCGCAACATCATAAACGGACCGATTGCGGATCAAATAAGACCACGCCTGCCAGATTAGCTTTTCGGTTTGATCTGCCGGCTTCACTCCCCAGGCTGAGTCGCCTTCGGCCAGCTTTGCCCGCAAGGCCAGCAACATGCGCGGCAGGTCGATATTGACCGCACAGGCCTCCTGGCAGGCGCCGCAAAGGGTTTCTCCCGCACACAGGTCCCTGGCGCGATTGATACCCACCAGCAGCGGTGTAACCACCGCACCCACCGGTCCCGTATAGGCGTATCCATATGAATGCCCGCCAATCTTGGCGTAGACCGGGCACACATTCAGGCAGGCCGCGCACCGGATGCAGCACAGCATCTCGCGAAATTCGGGATCGGCCAGAATCCGGCTGCGCCCGTTATCTAAAATAACCAGGTGAAACTCCTGGGGGCCGTCGGCCTGATCCGCCCGGCGCGGTCCGCCGATATAGCTGACGTAGGTAGCCATATCCTGCGCTGCAGCTCCCCGGCACAGCAGTCTTAAAAGGATATCATGATCCTCCAGGCGGGTGGCCACCCGCTCCATGCCCATGAACGCCATATGGACTTTCGGCAGGGTGGTTGACATGCGAATGTTGCCTTCGTTTGAAACGGTGGTTATATGTCCGGTTTCTGCACAGGCAATATTGCAGCCGGAGGTACCCATATCGGCTGCCAGAAATTTTTGCCGCAAAGCCTGTCTGGCAATCCAGGTTAATTTTGGCGGATCATCCTCATATGAGATATCGAGATGATCGGCAAAGAGCCGGCCGACATCGTGGCGGGTTTTGTGAATTGCCGGCGCAATGATGTGCGAAGGCGTCTCGCCGGCCAGCTGGATGATATATTCGCCCAGGTCGGTTTCGGACACCTCAATGCCGGCATTAGCAAACGCATCGTTTAAACCAATCTCTTCGCTCACCATGGATTTGCCCTTAACCACGCGTCTGACCTGATGTTGCCGGGCGACTTCCAAGCAATAATTCACAGCCGCCTGGCTGTCTTTGGCAAAAAACACATGACCGCCGTTTTTGCGGATGTTGGTAGCCAGGGCCTCCAGAACAACGTCCAGATTTTCAATGGTTTTCATCCGGATCTCATGCGCTTTTAAGCGCAGATCAGGCCCCTCCGGCAACCGGCGGTAACATTCAGCCGTGCCACGGCCAAAACGATTCTGCAAATCCGCCAACGCTTTTTGAAGGACCGGGTTCTTTATAGCCCTTTTGGCCTCAGCCACATAATTTTCAGGTGCTATTTTTGACATATTTGTTCTCTTTTTTTAACCGCAGACGCACGCAGACTTGCGCAGATTTTTTTGTTCGGCCGACATTGGCCGAACAAAAATTTCAATCGCTCCGCGATACTAAAATATAGCATCGGGGGTGCTTATGCCCTCATACCATAAATTTATTACTTCACCGCAGCTAAGATTCTGCAAACAATTCTAAAATGGCACCTTTAATTTTGCCGAAAGGCATGCAGGGTTTCCTCCCGACAGGTCGTCGGGAGGGAAAAACTGTCTGCGAACGTCTGCGTGAGTCTGCGGTTAACTTACATCATTTTAGCCGGCGAGGATTTGCGCCAAATGCATCACTTTGACAGAAGGGCCCAGGCGGCTGAGCTTGCCCTGGATGTTCATCAAACAACCCATATCACAGCCCACCACCGCATCGGCCCTGGTATCCAGTATGTTGTGAACCTTATCGGTGACCATAGCATCTGAAATATCGGGATATTTAACGGAAAATGTCCCGCCAAATCCGCAACAATAATCCGAATTGTGCATTTCAATAAAATCGATACCGGCTACATGCTGCAAAAGTGTGCGCGGTTGATGCCTGACACCGATGCCGCGCATCAAATGACAGGAATCATGATAGGTTACACGCCCTTCAAAGCGCGCCCCCAGATCATCAACGCCTAGCACGTCCACCAGGTACTCGCTAAATTCAAAAGTGCGCCGTGCAATATTCAAGGCGCGCGGCAACCAGTGGGGCTCGTCCTGAAACAGGTCCTCATAGTGATGCCGCACCATGTTTACACAGGACCCCGAGGGACAGACAATTGTTTCAGCCTCATCAAACACTTCAATGAAATGCCGCGCAGCAACCTGCGCCTGACGGCGATAACCGGAATTAAAGGCCGGCTGCCCGCAGCAGGTTTGATCAGCAGGGCAGTTCAGGGAAACCCCCAGTCGTTGCAGCACGCGCAGCATGGCTTCAGCCACCTCGGGGTAATGGGTGTCCACCAAACACTGGACAAATAATGTAACCTTTTGATTGTTGCCCATTTTTAATTTACAACCAATTATTCATTATTTAACTCAAAATGGCACGCACAGCACAGACAATTAGCCTTTAAACCTTATCCGTTTTCGATTAAAGCGCTGCCCTGCGGTAAGCAGGTCTGAAACCGCAGAATCGGAATTAAAGCTGAACGCTACAATGAACCGTTAAAAAAATCCAGCGCAAAATCAAGTCGGCGAATATCTGTTGTAGCTCTTCAATAGGATTTGAAAGGCTTGCGCTAAAAATTATTTCTGATAAGATATTGCGAGCTTAGGAGATAATGACCATGTCAGAACAAAGAACGGCTCTGCTGGAGCTCATTGATAAAATAGAGCACATGGGGCAATTTCAGGACCGCATCGATTTCCCGGCCACCATCGGGCAGATATGGGAAGTATTTCTGGATGATGTGCGCAGCTTAATCGAGATTGAAGTCTGTGCTTTTTTTGTGGTTGATGACGATTCCCACGAATTTATTTTAGAATATGTTTATCCTGATGATAGAAAGAAAATTTGTAAAAAAGAAGTCGAATATCAAATTGAATGTGGCATATTTCCCTGGATAATCAATCGCAGACAACCGGCGCTGATCCCCGCTCTGGCATTCGAAGACGGCAAGTCAATTGTGATGTTGCCGCTTTCCACCATTAAAAGAACGCTGGGTGTCGTCATGGTGAAGACACCCATCAAAGAAAGTTTCATAACCCAGGAAAACATGAAGCTTCTGACCATGCTGGCCAAACAGTACTCACTGGTACTGGAAAACACCCTTTTGTATGAACGTTTGAAGCGAAAGCACAAATCGCTCGAAAAGGCCAATGGCGAAATCAGGCTTTTATCCAGAAAAGATTCGCTGACGGGGTGCTACAATCGCGGCTACCTCAACGAACACCTGCAACACGAAATTAAAAGGGCATCGCGGTATCATCACCCGCTTTCAATTGCTTTATGTGACATCGACCATTTCAAACAGGTAAACGACACCTTTGGTCATTTATGCGGCGATATGGTCCTTACGGAATTTGTGCAACGCATCCTGTCCCTGATCCGATCCGACATGGACTGGCTGGCACGATATGGCGGAGAAGAGTTCTTACTTGTCTTGCCCGAAACCCATTATAAAAATGCCAGTCGCCTGGCCGAAAGGCTTCGCAAGCAAATTTCAAAAAAGAAATTTAGCTGGGAGGAAGAGAAGGTTTCTATCACTGCTAGTTTCGGGGTGACCGGCATTGACAAGGGCGCAAACCTGGAGGGTTTTTCCGTCGATGACCTTATTGAGATGTCAGATCAGTATCTTTATCAGGCCAAAAATTCAGGAAGGGATAAGGTTATCGGCGGACCGTTTGCCACTTAGCGACCGGATTTCTTTCTTTGCTTTATCTTTTCAAAACCAGCCTCGACAACTGGTTGTATTTTATCGAGTTTGATGGGCTTGGTCAGATAATTGTCAAAGCCGACCTGCTTTAACTTCTGCAAATCGTATAGATCCGCATATCCGGTTAATGCAATGATGACTGATTGTGAGTTCCGTTCTCTGATTCGCTGACAAAACTCAACACCGTCCATATCGAGCATTATCAGATCCGTTATAATTACAGGAAAATCCTCTTTTCGCATGAGCGCAAGCGCGACTTCCGGCGATTCGGCTTCGGCCACTGAATAACCTGCCTTGCTCAGCAGTTTATTCAACAGATCTCTTTGAAAATCCTCATCATCGACGACCAATATTTTCTTTTTCATCGGATACCTTTTGTATTAGGATAGGGATGCAGCGCGGATGTGACAATGATTTGTTTTACATATCAAAATCGATATTAGAGGCTTTTTAGGACAATGTCAATTTAAGAAAAGGTATTGGATAGCCCGTAATCGTAGATAACCGTTTCCTCAGGCACGCCCAAGGCTAGCAAAAGCAAGGCGGCAAAGGTGCCGGCCCGGTCCTTGCCGCCGGTACAGTGAAAAAGCAGCGGCAGGCCCTTTGGGTCTGCCAACCGCCTGAAAACCTCCCCCCAGGTGGTGCCAAACTGATCCAGATTTAAGCGATAGCCTTTGATTAAAAGTGTCTATTTCTTTTCCAGTATCGGGCCACCACAACTTTGTCATTCATAGCGCCTTTCAGAAAATGACATGGCCGCCGCTTATTTTGTAAATTATTTCTGGGATACGATACTAGTATTCCACACCTAAAAAATATTTCAACAAAAATTATGCCGGTCTTCACCAGCCCCATGCATTGCGGGTGATACTTTGACATTAAAATATATATACCATATTATGGGCCGAAAAAACGGAAAGGAGCGACAACCCCTATCGATGAGTGAATTCTGGGATTGGTGGCAGCATCTGCCGCAAAACATAAGCCCGGTTATATTTGAAATCGGCTGGTTCAAAGTCCAGTATTATGGATTGTCGTATATTGCAGCCTTTGCCGTGACCTATTTTCTGGTGCTTTACCGCATCAAGCATGAAGACCGTTTTGCGTTCACCAAAGATCAGGTTAATGATATCACCACCTACGCTATTCTGGGCCTGATTATCGGCGCCCGTTTGGGTTATGTACTATTTTACAATTTAGCCTATTATCTGCGCCATCCGCTCGAGGTCTTTTTACCGTTTTCGTTCTCAAACGGCTTTGCATTTACCGGCATCTCCGGTATGTCCTATCATGGGGGTCTGATCGGGGCATTGCTGGCAGTCACATGGTACATCCGCAAAAACAAACTGGAATTCTGGGATGTGATGGATTTATATTTTACCGTGGTGCCCCTTGGATATACCTTTGGCCGGCTCGGAAATTTTATGAATGGTGAATTATTCGGGCGGGCAACGACCGCACCGATCGGGATGTATTTTCCCCAGGCGCCTGACACCGCATTGCGGCATCCATCCCAACTGTACGAAGCTTTTTTTGAAGGCGTTTTTCTTTTTTTCATCCTTTGGGGCATTCGTAAACTTCAAAAACCCAAAGGGGCTCTGCTGGCCTTTTATGTGATCGGTTATGGAACCGTGCGGTTTTTTATCGAATTCTTTCGCCAGCCCGACGCCCATATCGGCTTTATCTTTCTATCCTTTTCCATGGGGCAAATTCTTTGCGCGCTGATGATTGCAGGCGGAATCGGTCTATATCTCTACTTACGGCAAACCCAGCAGAAGGAATAAATATAAAAACCATCGGAGGAGAATACTGATGAAAAAAACGCTTGACGGCATTAACCTACTGTATCCAACCCCAGCGACGATTGTTGGCGCCATGGTGGAGGGCAAGCCCAACTTCATCACCATCGCCCACATCGGTATTGTTAATCATGCCAAACCCTTTTTTACATGAGCAGTGTGCAATACTGGTCGATCGGCCAAACCGTGGCCAGATGCTGGAATGTCGGTAAAAAAATGAAGCGAAAATAATGCATACCGTCCCTCGCCAGGAAATATATCAGCGCATCGGCAGGTTCCAGAACCAACTGGCAGCCCGCCAGCTGGACGGCGCCTTTATCCTGCAGAACGCCGATCTGTTTTACTTTAGCGGAACCATACAATCGGCTGTTTTGTTTGTGCCCGCCGATGATGTGCCCCTCCTGATGGTCCTAAAAAATCTCAAGCGGGCCAAGCTTGAATCTTCGTTGGAAAATATCATCCCGGTCGCAAATAAAAATAGGGTTCCACATATCTTAAAGGACGTCGGCTTTAGTCGATTGGAGCGGGCCGGCCTTGAGATGGATGTTCTGCCGGCTAATCTGTATCTGTGGTTTCAGCAATCCCTGCCGCAATGCGACTGGAAGGATATATCCGGACTCATCCGCAGATTGCGCATGGTAAAGTCAGATTATGAAATTGAACAGATTAAAAAGTCTGCCGCCGTATTGCACACCGGATTGATGGAACTCAAACACATTATTCGCGAGGGCGTTACCGAGCTGGAAATCGACGGACATCTGGCCATGATTGCGCGGCGGGAAGGCCATATGGGCACGCTGCGCATGCGCGGTTGGAACCAGGAAATGACCTACGCCCACGTGTTGGCCGGTCGCAGCGGCGCAACCGTTTCGCTGCTGAACAGCCCCCATGGCGGCACCGGCAATACACCGGCCATGGCGCAGGGTGCCGGTTTTCACAAAATACGGCGCAACGAACCCATCGGGGTCGACTACGGGGTTGCGATCAACGGTTATGTTGGCGATCAATTCAGAACCTATGTTGTCGGCACGCTTTCTGAGCACCTAAAAAGGGCCTACGCCTGTTCGCAGGATATCCTATCTCTTTTGGTCGACAAGGCCCGTCCGGGCATCTCATGTGGGGAGCTTTATGAAGCAGCGGCTCAAAAGGCGGAAAAAGAGGGCCTGGCCGAATTTTTTATGGGATATGGGGAAGGTCAGGTCAAATTCATCGGGCATGGCATCGGGCTGGAAATCGATGAATACCCGATCATTTCCCCGCGTTTTGAAGGCCAACTGGAAAATGGCATGGTGCTGGCCCTGGAGCCTAAATTTGTTTTCCCCCAAACCGGCATCGTCGGATTGGAGGATGACTATGTGATGACCGCCGAAGGCCTAAAGAGACTGACGCTGACAGACCAGTCGTTAATTCAAATTTGAGCTTTTTCTTGGTCCATTTTATACTTAGAGGCAATATGCAGCTCGAATTAAAGGACATCAATTATACCTATCCGGGATCGGCCAGGAACGTATTCCGGCAATTAAGCTGCCGGGTGACCGAGCCTGGTTTTCACGCGCTGTTCGGGCCATCCGGTGCCGGTAAGACCACCCTTGCAAAGATGATCACCGGAACAATCAAAGAATTTTCCGGAAATATTCAAATCCATCAAATGGCGCAAGTCCTTTACACCTATAATCTGGAACGGCTTCCAGGATGGTACAGTGTCCATGATCATCTGGCTCAAATAACACCGCCACCCAACCGCAAGCACATGGAGGAGTTGGTGGATTCGTTTGGGCTCGAGCCCTGTTTGAATTCGCGCTTTGCCCAACTGTCCCTGGGACAGCAAAACCGGACCAATTTGACACGTTATTTGCTCCAGGACTTCGACCTGCTGATCATGGATGAAAGTCTGGCAAATGTTGATGAAATCACCAAGGAAAAAATTATATTAAAAATAAAGACCCTGTACCCCGATCGCTGCTTTTTATATATCTCCCATAATGTGGTTGAGGTTGCCAAATTTTGCAAACAGATCCTTGTGCTGCGCAGTCACCATAAGCAGCCGCAGGCCGTTTCACTGCAGGGGCAGGACTTTGATGGCCGTCAGCTGTTGCAGGACAGCAATCTTGAGCAATGCATGCTGGAGATCGTCAATGCTGCATAGGCGCATTTATCAATTTTTAATGATCTATTTCATGGGCTTTGCCGCCCTGATGCTGGTGAAATATAGCCTCAATTTATCCGATTACGTCATCCCGAGCCTGTCTGAGATCTGGATCACCTGCCGGCGCTATTTCGGGCTATATCTGCTGGCGGTACTCAATACCCTGTCGGTTGCCATTCTGGGTCACGTATTATCCATTTGCATGGCAACCGTCGTGGGAATTATCGGGCGCTTAACCATTTGGATCGGCTCTTTTATCCGGGTGGCCGCCTACAATATTCAGGCCTATCCCATTGTGGCCGTAGCGCCGATCATTTTTATTCTGCTGGGAGACGGCCTTTCCTCGCGCCTGCTCATAGCCGCAATGATTTGCTATTTTCCATTATTGCTTTCGATCATCGGGATACTGTCGGAGCCGGTGGCGGAAATCGAGCATTTCTTTGAATCCACCCGTAGAATGAACTGGCAACTTCAGGTCAAAATCCGGGCTTTTGAAAATGGCCATAAACTGATAACGGTTATTGTCGGCAGCGCCACCCTGGCCATGGTGGGCACAATCGTGGCAGAATTTATTGCAGCCAATGCGGGCATCGGCTACAGTATCCGTATTGCCCTTTACCAGAGCGATCTGGCTAAAATACTGGTTGCCCTGTTTTTAATCGGGATTTGCACATCGGTCTATCTAGTTTTTCTGGAATGGCTCGGCATCATAATTAAAAGGCGCATTGGCAGTGTTTAGCACATTGACACAGCAGCAACCCGTAAATAACGGCTCAACTCGCAGAAAGTCAAAGGAGACCATACATGCAGCGATACCTGTTTCATCAAATCGGTTTGCCAGCAATCGGTATGATCCTTATGTACATTCTGGCAGGGTGTGCCCCGGAGGCTGAAAAACCCCTGGAAGAAGTCAATTACCGCCTGAAATGGCTGTACAACATCAGCGTGGTCGGAGACCTTTACGCACTTGACAGCGGATTATTCACAGCACGCGGCCTGGCGGTCAACGTCAAACCCGGTGGCCCTGAAAAAGACGCCATCAAGGAGCTGGAATTGGGCCATGCTCAGTTTGGCGTTGCCTCAGCCGATCAGGTGATCAGGGCGGTTTCCAAAGGCTCGCCGATTGTCGTCA
Source organism: Desulfobacterales bacterium (assembly GCA_050123865.1). Taxonomy (GTDB): domain Bacteria; phylum Desulfobacterota; class Desulfobacteria; order Desulfobacterales; family JAHEIW01; genus JAHEIW01. The sequence continues at coordinate 12,261 of JASFGH010000013.1, forward strand.
TTGCCCAGCTTTTTCAAATCAATCCATTGCATTGGATTTTTCGACCGGATAAGACACCGCTAAAGACACCGCAGGATCTCAAAGGACTGACCATCGGCATTACCCACGGGGGCAATGATGAAACCATCATGCGTGCGCTGCTGGCCAAATACGGCATCCAGGAAAGTGAAGTAAACCTTTTCAGTGTGCGCTACGATTACACCCCCTTCTACCAGGGCAAAGTCGACCTCTGGCCCCTTTATCGCAACGCTCAGGCGCCCATTATCGGTGCCAAATTACAAAAAGCCGGTGAGCGCTTCGATCTGGTAGACCCCAGCAAAATGGGTGTTCGTTTTGTGGCCAACTCGGTGGTCACCACCCGTAAAATGCTCGACGAGCGTCGTGAAACCGTTGAAAAGTTCATCAAAGCCCTGCTAGAGGGCTGGCGTAAGGCTCTGGACCCGGCCAACACCGAAAAAGCGGTTTCATTGGTGTTAAAATACAACAAAGAAACGTCTGAAGAGATCGTCCGCCAGCAACTGCCGGCCACCCGTGTGTTGATGATGCCCTCGGCAAATTTTGAATTTGGCACAATTGATACGGCCGCCTGGCAGCAAACCGAAGACATCATGCTGGCGCAAAAATTGATCCCCGTCCGGGTATATGTGGAAAAATTGTTGAAACCGATAAAGGAATAATAAAGAGGAGATTCAGTCGCGCAATAAATCATCAGCGACTGCATCCTGCAAACTCATGAGGTACAGGAAAAATGAGCAAACGAAGTGATTTAATGACCAAAGGTCCCGAAAGGGCACCCCATCGCTCCCTGTTAAGGGCAGATGGCTTTACAAATTGGGAGCTGGAGCGGCCAATCATCGGCATTGCCAACTCGTTTAATGAAATCATACCGGGACACATGCATCTGGATAAGCTGGTCGATGCTGTCAAAGCCGGTATATATGCAGCCGGCGGCACGCCACTGGTTTTCAACACCATCGGTATTTGCGACGGCATCGCTATGAACCACGACGGTATGAAATATTCTCTTCCCAGCAGGGAATTGATTGCCGACACCGTCGAAACCATGGCGGTGGCGCATCCATTTGATGGTCTAGTTTTGCTCGCATCTTGTGACAAGATCATACCGGGCATGCTCATCGCTGCTGCCCGACTGAACATCCCCTCGATTTTTTTGTCCGGCGGTCCGATGCTACCGGGCAGAGTCCATGGAAAAGATACCGGGCTGGACAAAGTTTTCGAAGCCGTCGGTCGCTTCAAAAGCGGCAAAATTTCTGCTGAAGAACTGGATACATTTGAATGCGCGGCCTGCCCCGGTGCCGGCTCCTGTTCGGGTATGTTCACCGCCAATACCATGAACAACCTTTCTGAAGCGCTAGGCATGTCGCTGCCGTATAACGGCAGTGCTCCGGCTGTTTTTTCGGAACGAATTTGGCTGGCTAAAGAGACCGGCTACAAAGCAGTCGAGCTGGTCAAAAAGGACTTGAAGCCGCGCGACATCATGACCAAAGATGCCTTTCACAACGCCATTGCGGCCGATATGGCGCTGGGCGGTTCGACCAATACGGCGCTACACATTCCGGCTCTGGCCTACTATGCCGGTTTGGACTTAACCCTCAGGGATCTGGATCCGTTTACCGCCAAAGTGCCTCATTTAACTTCTATTGCACCCGCCGGCCCGCACCATGTCGTTGATCTATTTTATGCTGGCGGAATCCCTGCCATTTTAGCCGAGCTGCAAAAAGCCAAGCTCATCAAAACAGACCCGCCGACAGTCTACGGCAAATCCGTGGGGGACATGCTCGCAGAAATTAACGCCGGTGTGAAAGATTATGCGGTGATTCGTTCAGTTGAAAAGCCGGTCCACAAAGGAGGCGGCCTGGCCATCCTGTCCGGCAACTTGGCGCCAGACGGTGCCATTGTAAAGCAGGCGGCCGTCGCGGAAGAAATGCTGTCCCATTCGGGTCCGGCCCGCATTTTCAATTCCGAAGAAGATGTTTTTAAGGCCATAATGGGCGGGCAAATTAAAACAGACGAGGTAATCGTTGTTCGGTATGAGGGGCCCAAGGGTGGCCCCGGCATGCGCGAAATGCTCTCGCCCACATCGGCGTTGGCCGGCATGGGAATGGATAAGCAAGTGGCCCTGATCACCGACGGACGCTTCTCAGGCGCCAGCCGGGGGGCCGCCATCGGGCACATTTCTCCGGAAGCCGCCGCCGGTGGTCCCATCGCTGCGCTACGCGATGGGGATATGATTGAAATTGATATCCCCCAAAAACGTCTCAACGTGCAATTAACCGAAGATGAGATTCGCAAACGGATCGCTGCCTTGCCCAAATTCGAGCCGAAAGTCAAAAACGGCTATCTGGCACGTTATGCGCAAATGGTGTCCAGTGCTGATAAGGGCGCAGTTTTCGCCCGGTAGAGAATCGATTTCAAAACACATCTTTTGGCCGATAGCTGTGTTATAATTAAATTTGAAATACTCGCGTACCGACGTGTACGCTCCGTTTTCAAATTGAATTATGCCTTGCTCTCAACCAAAATCTGAAGTTTTCAAATCGATTCTAATAATTTCTTTGAATCGAGATAGCTTAATCGATCTGTCTAGTCCTTCCAGATAATCAGATTATCTTTGCACACTTTGCACCCCAAGACCGCCACGCGAGTCCGCAAGGCGAGGCGGGTGGGTCTGCGGTAAAAAACCAAACCAAATTGCATGCTTACTGAAGACTTATATAATGAGCGGTTGGACAGAATATTGAAGGCCGTCGCTTTAGAGGAACCGGATCGGACGCCGGTTGTTCTGGAGTATTCCGGATTTGCAGCCTATGTTACCCGGATGCCCATGGCGGTTTTCCTGAAATCCCCCCGGACCAATATTGACACCATGATCAAGGCATTTGAGCTGGTGGGCGATGGCGATGCCATTAACTATGGGGCCTTTTGGCCATATGGCCTGTGTTATGACTTTATGTCAAAGGTTCGCGTACCGGGAGTGGATTTAGCGGAAAATGAGATGTGGCAGGTAACCGAAACCCAGTTGATGGATCGCGATGATTATGATCGCATTCTGCAGCTGGGATGGTTGGACTTTTTTCAGAAAATGATGCGCGAGCGCATCCTCAACGATGTGCCCCCGGAATACCTGCCGCCGCAGCGAAGGTCGGTCGACGTCCGCACCGAGTGGCGCTCTATCGGCGTACCCGTGCTCAGCGGCGGCGATATAACGACGCCTATTGAACTGCTGTGCGGAGCACGCTCGTTAATGCAGTTTGCCATCGATCTGATGGACATACCCGAAAAAGTCGAAGCTGTTATGGATGTCATCTGGCCCCATCTGGCAGGTGCCGCCATCCAAAGGGCAAAAAAAAAGGGTTATCCGCTGGTTTGGGTAGGCGGGTGGCGAGCGGCACCCTGCCTTTTGTCTCCGGTAATGTGGCGTCGGTTTGTGTGGCCTTACTTTCGCAAACTGGTTGTCGAGGTGGTTGATGCCGGCCTGATTGCTCTGTTGCACCTGGATTCAGATTGGACGCGTGAGCTTGACATGTTCAAGGAACTTCCGCGAGGAAAATGTATTATGGCCCTTGACGGTGAAACCGATATTTTCAAAGCCAAGGAAATTCTGGCCGATCACATGTGTATTATGGGAGATGTTCCGGCGTCGATGCTGTTTTTAAAGGAACCCGAGGATATCTACGCATACTGTACTCACCTGATTCGGCAGCTTGGCCCACAGGGTTTTATATTGCAGTCCGGCTGTGATATCCCGGCCAATGCCAAACTGGAAAACGTGCGGGCCATGGTCGCCGCTGCTGTCGGCTAATGCCTCGAATCGACTGAAGCGTGCGAAAGCATGAAGTCTCACGCCAAGACGCAAAGACGCCAAGGACTTTTTAAAAATATTTCTTTGCGCCTTTGCGGCTTTGCGTAAAAAATAAACGGTTTAAAAGCTGGTTTTAGCGGGAATTGAGTTTGATCGCAGCGGGTTGTAGCCACCGATTGGTACTGCCTTCATAAAACCATTTATCCGGAAAACCACGGCGGCGCGTATAGGTCGGGTTTTCAGCCCAGTCCATCAGTTGCTCATAAGCCTGTTGAACCCGCAAGAAAACGGCAGCATCGCCCCCCTGATCGGGATGATGGGTTTTGGCCTGCTGCCGGTAGGCGCTTTTAATGATTCTTTGCAATTCAGGTGAATGCAGGTCTGCACGGCCCAGCTTAAGAAAGGTTAATGACTTGGCCATTCGCGCCGGTTCTATAATTTCATAAGGTTTGATTGATTTAGAGCCGGCATTCTGATTCTTGGCTTTTTCCAAAACATGCTGGGTGGCAATATAGCGCTTGTTGGTCCGGCGTTTTTTGGCCCACCATGCCCTCCCCAACACATTGGACAATGTTGCGAAATCATCAACCGGTTTTCTCCCGGCACTGCGCGGAAATAGAAAACTGAAAATATTCGTTGTTCCGTAAGGCAACACATCCAAAAAAATAAGGGAAGTCGTAAAATAGAAGGTTGCATACTTGGTGCTGAGCGCTCTTAAAAGGCCCGTGCGCATGTTCAAACTGTAACGCAGTTTCTGGCGGCAATCGATGGAGCAGTATTTTCGTCTACCCATGTTCTCGTCAGTACCGCAGGATAAGCAGCGGTTATGCGTATGGGCATATGAAAGAATAAGATCTTTATTGGGGTTAGTTTTCATATCTAAAGTGCTTACCAAGGAATATGAGACTTCCGTGTGCACCATACATTTTAATATCTTAAAGGTCAAAGTACAACCTTGCAGGATTGGGTTTTTCCGAAAAAAATCATCGCAGATGCTTAGGGGCCGCAAATATAGCTTGCCGTTAAGGCTTTTATTTTGTAAAAATAGGTGTTTAATTCGAATATCCGGGTAGGCCCCCGCCAAAGGCGGGCTTCTACAAAATTTTAGGTCCGAGATTGCACGGGGCCTTGTATGCTCATTAATTCTCATTCAAAATTCAAGGATTATTTGAATTTTGAACCAGTCGGAGGCATTCAAAAATGATGCAACAGAACTCATATTTACGTATCGTGTGTCTTGTGATGGTTATATTCGCGCTTGCGTCCTGCGGCGGCCGGCAATTGGAAGTTCAATCCATTCCAAAATCAGAGCATCCACAGAAACGGGTCAATAAACTGGACAGTGAGATTGCCGTGGCCCTCAACGAAAAAATAAATGTTCTGGCACCGACCTGGTTTGCCGAGGCTGAAGCTTCGCTCAATGAAGCTAAAAGACTTCTGGATGAAGGGGCGGAGCTTTCAAAAATTTTTGAAAACATCGCCACCGGCCAGGCCCAGCTCGACCGCGCCCAAGAAATCGCAAAAGTTTCTAAAGCCACACTGCCTGAAGTGATTGAAGCACGCGAGCTGGCCCGCAAGGCCGGGGCGGCCGGGTTCGGCAAGGATTACACAGACGTTGAGGAAGAATTTTTGGAGCTCACGCATGCTATCGAAAAGGAAAATCTGGGCTATGCTCAGCGAAACCAGGCCGAGGTGGCCGAAAATTTCCGCCAGCTGGAAATAAGAGCAATAAAAGTGAGCACCATTGGTCAGGTGCGCAACCTGCTGCGAGCGGCCGAAAAACAAAAAACCGATAAAATTGCACCGGCGTCTTACGCGGCTGCTAAAAACAAATTTACAGAGGCCGATTCATTTATCACCGAAAACCCTTACCAAAAGGAACAGATGAGCGCGTTGGCCAATGAAGCCCTTTTTCTGGCGCGACGCCATATGGAAATCGCCAAAGAATCCATAAAGCTCCAGCAGATGACACCGGAGCAAATTGCCCTCAACATGGAAAATGTGCTTTACAAGACATCCAGCCAGCTGGCGGCACCCGATATGCGGGATCAGTCTTTTGAACAGCAACTGGATAATATTATGGCGACCATTGCCGCCCAACGGGCAGATCGGGATTTTACAACCAGAAAGATCAAAGAACAGCAGCTGGAGATCACCGACCTGCAGCAAAAAACCGCTTCACTGGAAGGCCAGAGCCACCAGCAAAAGGAGCGGTTGACGGCCCAAAAACAGCTAAACCAGATGTTCAGCGAAGTCAGGGGCTATTTTGAACCCCATGAAGCAGAAGTTTACAAAAGAGAAAATCAGCTAATAATCCGTTTGAAAACCATACAGTTCCCCGTAGGCAAGTCGGTGATCATGCCGGAGAATTATGCCTTGCTCAGCAAAGTCCAGCGCGCCATACGGGCCTTTGGCGAGCCGAATGTCATTATCGGCGGCCATACCGACAGCACAGGACCTGAACCGATAAATGAACATTTGTCTCAGCAACGGGCAGAGGCAGTCCGCCAATATCTCGTCGCCAACAGCATTTTACCGTTTGATAAAATCATCTCGGTCGGATATGGCTCCATGCGCCCGCTGGCTTCGAATTCAACCAAAAAGGGCCGGGCCATGAATCGCCGCATAGATATCACCATTTCGCCCAACGTGAAAACAACTCGCTAAAGCAAAGGCTGCCATAATCCCGTTTCGGTATAAACAGGAGACGATGGAACCATGGCCCCCAGCACAGTCCCGACCAGAAACCGTATGCGGGTCGTCTTTTGTTAGTTTTGACCTATATCAATGACCTCCCACATCACATTCATCTATGCTGATTTATCTCGAATATATTTTCATAAACTACAGGAAATTAACCCAATAGGAGACTGCTATGAAACAGCTCAATCTTTACGCGGAAAACGATTTTTCTGAAAAGGCGTTTAAAAAACTTCTGGTGCATGATTCACCCTATTTTAAAATCCTCAATTTCAATTTTCAGCCCGGGCAGGAGTTGCCGGTTCACAGCCACGACATTGAAGGCCAGCTCAGCCTGGTTATTCTGGAAGGCGAAGGTGAGTTTTTAGGTGAGGGAGAGACGACCATGCCGGCTAAACCGGGAGACGTTGTCATCAGTGATATTGCCGAGCCTCACGGCCTGCGTGCCAAAACCAATCTCAGGCTGCTCGTCACCATTGCGCCGCCGATTTAGGGCGCTTGCGCCCGAAGTGATCGGGTGACGGAATGATTGAAGCCTCACGCAAAGACGCAAAGACGCTAAGGGCTTTTATACGTTCAAGTTATGTAAGCTTAGCGTCTGACGCCGGGATTTCACCTCTTGATCTTAAAGATAAAGGTGTTCAAGAGGCAGGACCAAGTAACAAAAAGAATAATATTTTGAGGAGTCAGGGACTTTTTTCGATTTTACCGCTCCATAAATAATCGCCCGCGAAACCCGCGCAAACTCGTGCATAAGGGCTCGTAACAAAAGAACAGTAAAGGGCATGATAAAAAAAAGCTATCTGAACATTGGGTCTTGTTGCGATCGGTAGCACCCCGCCGGTCCCTGTTCTTTTGCAACGATCCCTAACTTACTCAGACA